>DDED01000129.1:0-6801 GCA_002336035.1 Cellvibrionales bacterium UBA1963 | reverse complement strand
CGAGTTGGGGGATGATTGCTGTACGAGCCACTCATCCGCGTTAAAAGTATGAATAGCTAAAGCATGAACATCGCCGGCTAATTCATTACTCAGCGTTTGATAAATTAATTGATGACGAGCAACCGAGCGCTTACCCTCAAAGACAGACGCAACGATGGTGATTTTAAAATGAGTCTGCGCATTTCTAGGACCCGAGTGCTTATCGCTTTCATTCAGCACTTCTAAGTAAGAAGGCGAAAAGTCCTTATTCAATTTGTCAATTATAGTTTGATGGGTATCCAATAGACTCTCTTATGATTGCAACGAAAAGAAAACAGGCCATCATTGTCTTTCATCGCCTGTCGAAGCCAATGATTATAAACCTAAGCGCGTATAGCCCGTCAATCGAGGGATTAACTATTGTGCTGAAAAAACGGCTTGCAAGCGCATCAGAGTGTTCTTTAGACAAAAAAACGGCCATAAAGGCCGTTTTTTTGTGATTGGATCAACTACTGAAAAAGCTCGCCACGGCCCTCTCTGTCAATCAATGATTGCGGAGGCTCAAAAGCAGCGCCATATTGCTTGGCTAAAACACGTGCTCGCTCTATGAAGGCCGATAGACCGTAAGCATTGATTGCTTGCAACACACCACCGGTCTGAGCGGCAAAACCAATGCCCATGATTGAACCAATATTGGCATCGCCCACGCTGCGTAATACGCCCTCTTCTAAGCAGCGAACCGCCTCAAGACTCTGACAAAACCACAATCGGTCTTTGATGTCTTGATACGGAATGTCGGTGAAACCTTCGCTGGCGTAAGCGGCAGCAAGACCCGACCAAATGTGCTTCTTTTTCCCTTCTGGGTACTCGTAATAGCCAGCACCATGAACTTTACCTTTTCGATCAAACTCGTTGACCATTCTATCAATCAACTGTGAGACGGGGGTTTCAACCCAGCCCTTACCTTGGGCGATGGCATCTTCTTTTGCTTGCAGTCCGTTTTTGTACGCCGTTTGTTGGCTAATTTCATCTATCGCAGCAAGCGGCCCTACTGGCGCGCCGTTATCACGAGCAGCCGACTCAATTAGCACCGGATTTATACCCTCTGTGACCATCTCAGCGCCTTGACTGATCGTGGTGGCAATCGTTCTTGAGGTGAAGAATCCTGGCCCATCATTAACGACTATAGGGGTTTTGCCTAACTGTTGCGCCAAATCAAACGCCTTAGCTAACGAACTATCTGATGTTTTCTCACCACAAATAATCTCCACTAATGGCATCTTTTCCGCAGGTGAAAAAAAGTGCATACCAATAAAGTTTTCGACTCTAGTACTGGCCTGTGCCAGTTCACTTATTGGCAGTGCCGATGTATTTGAAGCAAACACAGCATTGGCCGCAATCACAGCCTCTGTGTCAGCTGTAACAGCAGCCTTAATGGCACGATCCTCAAATACTGCTTCGATAATCAATTCACAATCTGCCAAGTCAGCGTAGTTATCCGTAGCACTGATGAGTGACAGATACTTTTCTGCCTGTGCATCATCAACCCGTTTATTTTTAGCATAAACCTTAGCGGCGTAATCTTTACCTTTATCAGCATGGATTTGGTCGATATCTTTAATAACCACAGCGATGCCTTTTTGGGCAGCCATAGTAGCAATACCTGCACCCATTTGGCCGGCACCAAGAATACCTATTTTCTTAAATACAGTTCGTTCAATACCGGCAGGACGGTTAGCCCCTCGGTTCAGGGCTTCCATCTGCAAAAAGAATGTTGTCATCATATTTCGGGCGGTCTGATCCAATAACAGACTGACCATATAACGACCTTCAATTTTCTGCGCCGTATCAAAATCAACCCTAGCACTGTCAACAATACAGGAGTAAATGGCATTTTGTGCAGGCATAAGATTTTTTGTTTGCCCCATCGTTGCCGCAGGACCGAAGAAAATAAAGCCTTGGTTAGCGGCATCATCGGGTAAGCCGCCAGGAATCTGATAGCCGTCGGTATCCCATGGTTGCCTCGCATCAGGGTTAGCTTTAATCCATGCCTTTGCCTTTTCAGCCATTTGTTCCTCATTTTCAGCGGTATCGTGAATAAGGCCTTTTTCAAGCGCCTTACTAGCGGATAGACGCTTGCCTTGTGCAATTAAAGGCATTGCTTGTTGCATACCGAGTAAACGTGTCAAGCGAACAGTGCCGCCTGCGCCAGGCATTAAACCAATTTGCGCTTCAGGTAAGCCCATAGCGACACCTTCTAAAGCAATTCGATGGTGGCAGGATAATGCTATTTCAAAACCACCTCCCATTGCCGGGCCATTAATACCAACAGCAACGGGTACGCCTAATAACTCCAAGTCACGTAACGGTTGCTTCGTTTCCATTAGACCGTTATAAATACGTGTTTTTTCTTTTACGTCAACATTAAGATCCATCTCAAGCATGTCTTTGATATCACCGCCCGCAAAAAACTGTTTAGGCTTTCCACTCTTGACATAAATACCGGTCACACCGCCCTCGGCAATTTGCCGCTTAACCTCGCTCATGGCTGTATCCATAGCTTCTTGGTAATCGACGCCCATGGTATTAACTGTCTTACCTGGTTGATCAAAGATAAAATCGATAATGCCGTCACTATCTTTTTCTAATCTGATATAGCCCATTAATATTCTCTCTTAACTACTGTGTGTAAAGCTGATGATGAAAAACACACCATCGCTGTTTAAATGTTCAGTTAGACGCGCTCAATAATTGTTGCAATACCAATACCGCCAGCAGCACACAAAGTACATAAACCTGTGCGTAAATCACGGCGCTCTAATTCATCCAACAATACGCCCAAGATCATAGCCCCTGTTGCGCCTATTGGATGCCCCATAGCAATAGCGCCACCATTGACATTAATGCGTTCGTCCTCAACATTTAATTCACGCTGAAAACGTAAAACTACCGAAGCGAACGCCTCATTGAGCTCAACCAAGTCAATATCATTAATTGTCATGCCCGCTTTCTTTAATGCCTTCTGGGCCGCTGGCACAGGGCCCGCAAGCATGATAGTCGGCTCGCTACCGGTTGTCGCAAAACTTACTATTCGCGCGCGAGGCTTAAGCCCCTGGGCGTCGCCCGCCGCTTTATTACCGAGTAGTACAAGACCTGCGCCATCAACAATCCCTGAAGAATTCCCAGGCGTGTGAATGTTATCGATCTCCTCAACTTGTGGATAACGCAAGCGCGCCACATCACCATGGCCAAAATCATTAAACATTTTAAAAGATGGTTTTAAGCTTGCTAGACTGTCCATACTGGTTGCACGAATTAACTCATCATGATCAAGAATAGTGACGCCATTAAAGTCAACCACAGGAACTAATGATTTGAAATAGCCGTTATCTCTAGCATGCGCAGCACGCACTTGAGACATCAGTGCATAGCGGTCAACATCCTCGCGAGTAAAACCATCGAGTGAAGCCATAAGGTCTGCACCTAAGCCCTGGGAAATAAATAAACTTTTCATTTGCACGGCAGGATCAGTAATAGCACCACCCGACGCACCCATCCCTACACGCGAGAGAGATTCAACACCGCCACCACAGACTAAATCTTCCATTCCAGCCATTACTTTAGCTGCACTAACGTTCACGGCATCTAAAGCGCCCGCACAGTAACGATGGATTTGAGCACCAGTAGTTACTGAATCCCAGCTAGAATAATTAATCGCTGTTTTAGCTAAATTTGACCCCTGTTCATTGACCGGGTCACCAGTAGCAATAATAACGTCATCAACTTGGGTCGTATCCAAGTCATTACGCGTCTTCATTGCCTCTAAAAGGTTTGTAACCAGATCAATTGGCTTTACCTCAAAAAGGCTGCCTTTTCCTGGCTTGCCGATACCTCTAGGGGTTCGGATCGCATCATAAATATAAGCTTCAGTTGTCATAAGAGGGTCTGCTGTTCATAAAGTGAAATTAAGTTTAGCCAGCAGATGAGAACAATCAGTATGCGCTGACTTTCGGTAACCGTTTTAAATTCTAACCAATCAAGTGATTTTCTCAATAGCAATACAGGGCAAGGGCCATTAACGATAGTCTGTCATGCCTTATTCGATCAATAAGCCCTAAGTTATTCACCAGAATTAGTTATCTGCAAGGCGTTGAAAAGCCAAAAAAGAATGAAGGCCCAATGACATACTCACGGTGAACTAGCCATATACAGATGTACCTGCAAGCCGGGATTGTTCGACTGGAATACCAACTGAAAATCATGCAATTTAGCGACAGCTGCAACAAGACTTAAGCCTAAACCGTTCCCTGGCTGTTGGCTGCGACTGCTTTCTTCTCGATAAAATCGCTGCAATACTTTTTTATAGTTACTTTGGTCAATTCCACAACCACTGTCAATAACGCTAAGCGTAACCGTCGCGCCTTGAGCAAAGCTGCCGCTTTCTTGGCGAGCAATGCCATACTTATCGCCTTGCGATAACACAACGTGAACATGCCCTCCTGCTGGGGTATATTTGATTGCGTTATCAACTATATTTGCGCAAGCTTGAAACAGTAAATTGCGATCAGCAACGCATTCAACAGGGAAGATTTGTAACTGTAAATCTATCTCTTTTTCTGAGGCAAGTGGCTCATAAAGGTCAACAACATCAGTGATTAACTTATCTAATGCCAGGCTAATCTTTTCAGTGCGAGTCTCCCCTAATTCAATACGAGCAATACGAAGCAAGGAGTTGAAGGTTGCTAACATCTCATCCGCTTCTAAGATCAGAGATTCAACCTTACTGAATTGATCGGCGGAGCATTGTTGTTGAAAAGAAACCAAATCATTTCTAAGTCGAGTCAAGGGCGTTCTTAAATCATGTGCAATATTATCGGAGACTTGCTTAACACCGTCCATTAAATCTTGAATGCGATTCAGCATGGTGTTTAAGTTAATTGCTAACTGCTGTAGTTCGCTGCCCTCATCACGTGGCAACTTGCTTATTTTAAGACGAGTAGACAGATCGCCAGCCATAATGGTTTTAATTGATCGGTTAATATTATCTAGTCGTCGCTGAAATTCCCAAGTCACAATAAACGCAGCGACGGTTCCAAGTACAACAGTGACAATAAAACCTCTAACGAGAATACCAATAACAAAACTGACATAAGCTAAGACCTCGACATCACTTCGTGCAACAAGCAGATGATTGCCATCGAACATCTTTTGGGTCACAGCAACAAAATCTTGCTCAGGAGAGAAATTCTCACCTTGCAGCACACCCATTTCAAAATTCAACCAGCCATCGCCGTACTCTCGATATTCAGGCCAATCGTTTAAGTTTCCAGATATTTTGTTTAAATTTAAATCAGCTATTACGTAGGCAAACTGAACAACATGGAATTGTTGTCTGCGCTGATCGATAAAATGATTGGCAGCAACGACACCGCCATGCTCATAAGCCATACTCAATTCATTGAGTTCGCTGGACAAGCCTTCATGGACATCGTTGAAATAGTTATACGAAAATAAAGTGTAAAGAAACAGCATAACCATGAGAACAACAATACTTATTCCAAGCACAGTTGCCAGCGCGGCACGAAAGGTATAACTACTTAATATTTTTGTTAAAATCATGTTTCATCCAAAAATAATAAATATTTCGGCCGCTTTAAGATAAAAAAGTTACAGCGCTTTATCTGGATCATTCAATACATAACCAGAACCCCTAACAGTAAGAAGCAACTGGGTATCAAACTCTTTGTCAATTTTTTGCCTGAGACGACTGATATGGACATCAATAACATTTGTTTGCGGATCAAAGTGATAATCCCATACATTCTCGAGAAGCATCGTTCTCGTCACAATTTGCCCTGCATGACGCATCAAGTATTCAAGTAGACGGAACTCTCTGGGCTGGAGTAATAATTTTTGGCCGGCACGTCTCGCCTCATGTGCTAATAAGTCTAATTCTAAATCTGCGACTTTTAATCTCGTCACTGGAGCATCAATATCTCGACGCCTGACCAACACCTCAATACGAGTATACAGTTCTTCAAAATCGAATGGCTTCACTAAGTAATCATCGGCACCAACTTTTAAACCATCAATACGATCGCTCACTTCACCTAAGGCACTCAGCACCAATATGGGTGTATTGTCTTTTTCATTTCGCAAAGCCTCGATGATTGTAAGACCATCAAGTTCGGGTAGCATCCTGTCGACAATAATGGCGTCATAATCTTCATCTTTTGCCATGCCTAAACCATCAATACCGGTCGCTGCATGAGTGACTAACTGACCTTTATCGATAAATCCTTTCTCAACAAAACTAGCCACACTGGGGTCATCTTCAATCAATAAAATATGCATAAATGCTGTCCAATCAAATAAAAAGAGTCGTTATAAGCGTCAATTCTTCGCCATCAGCCGTTAAAAAAATCGATTTGCACTGCTGCATTCGAGATTATAAACGAAAACATGGCTCACTAAAATAATAAAGTTATATTAATCAGTGATTTAGCTCAAATAAGCCTGTTTGAAAATAAAACATGGTTAATAACCAACCATCTCGGTATTTATACTACACTTTAAGTGACTGACTTACGCGTGCCAAAGCTACTGTTTTTTCATTGATAGCTGAACGAAAAAGACAGTGACAAAAAACAGCCAATAAATAGGCGCTTTATCAACCAATAAAGGGCTGAATTAGGAACCACCGTGGGGCAATGTATTGATGATCAGCAACTCGTTATTACACAAGGTAATACCACGACCCGCAGTGAATAGGGTATGGATAGTCCTGAGTTCGATTTTAGCGAGTACTTTTAGTCATGCGGG
>DDED01000134.1 GCA_002336035.1 Cellvibrionales bacterium UBA1963 | reverse complement strand
GTAGATACGCCAAGCATATCCTCAACAAACACCGAAATTAACCGGCGTACCAATTCATGGGTGATACGGCCCAATTCTAAATTGCCGTGATTTTTTTCGATGTCTAGCAAAGCCTTTCCGACTTGTGGCAATCGCCGTATATCGTCAATGCTGAACAGGCCGGCACGAAGCGCATCGTCAAAATCATGTGAAAGATAGGCAATATCATCAGCCAGATTTGCCAGTTGCGCCTCGGCTGATGAATGGCGCTCTAGCTGCAAATCCATATCTTTATCAATGGCGATAATGGCTGGGCGAAGCACGGTACGATCTTTAATGGCGCCATGATGTTTTACAACACCTTCAAGCGTTTCCCATGACAGGTTTAATCCGTCAAAACCGGCATAGCGCTGTTCAAGCTGGGTTAACACCCGAACCGTTTGTTCATTATGATCAAAACCGCCATGATCAGCCATAAGCCGGTCAAGCGCGTCTTCACCAGCATGGCCAAAAGGCGTATGACCCAAATCATGCGCAAGCGCCACGGCTTCGGCCAGATCATCATTCAGCCCAAGTGCCCGCGCCATTGAACGTGCGATCTGCGCAACTTCAAGTGAGTGGGTCAGGCGCGTCCGGAAATAATCGCCCTCATGATAGACAAAAACCTGTGTTTTATGTTTTAGCCGCCGAAATGCGCCTGAATGGATGATGCGGTCGCGGTCATGCTGAAACGGTGTGCGGCTGGTTGGGGATTGATGTCCCTGCTCATCCAGAAAACGGCCACGGCTTGCCGGTCCATGACAAGCATAGACCGCTAGGGTACGATGTTCGATATTTGCAGTCACATTGCACCTGTTCATTAATGTGCCTTGGCATGGTCACTCAAAACCGATGGCTGGCAATGCCATTTGCGGTAAATATTGCCCAGATTTATAAATCAATGTAGGCGTTGCTAGAAAAAACCGCAATCGTCACGCAGGGCATTCACGAGTGTTTCTGTTTTGGCTTATCTGCTAACCTTGATTTGCGGTCAATTTTGGGCCATATTAATATCAGTTTAAAGAAATCAGCAACAGGCAGCCAAATGAGCGAACAAAGCAATCTGGAAACCAGCGCGCCCGCCGCTATACAGGCAAATGCTGGCGTATTCGGCCTAAGCTTGTCAGCCGCAGAACGCATTACCCATATGCTGAGTGGCGAGCCTGAGGGCAGCTTTTTCCGCGTTGCGGTGCTTGGTGGCGGCTGTTCAGGCTTTCAATATGATTTCAGCATCGATCAAAAGCGCAATGATGATGATATCGTATTTACCACGCATGGGGTGGATGTGGTTGTTGATGATATGTCGATCGAGCTGATTGACCATGCTGAATTGGATTATGTGCAGGATTTGATGGGATCATATTTTGCCGTTACCAATCCGAACGCAACCGCATCTTGCGGCTGCGGCACGTCTTTTTCTGTTTAACCATTGTGCGGATCGCCAGTTGGAATGTGAATTCAATTAAGGCGCGACTGGATATTGTAACTGATTGGCTTGCCACTGATCCCTGTGATGTCTTGCTGATTCAAGAAACAAAATCGCAGGATGTGAATTTCCCAATTGATGCATTTCAGGCGATGGGGTGGCATGTTATCTTTCATGGCCAGAAAAGTTACAATGGGGTGGCGATTGCAAGCCGGTTTCCGATCGAAGATGTTGTTATGGGGTTGGAAGGTGATTCCGAAGATGAACAGGCACGCTATATGGAAGCCACCATCAACGGCTTTCGGGTGGCAACGATTTATCTGCCGAATGGCAATCCGGCACCGGGCCCAAAATTTGACTATAAACTTGGCTGGATGACGCGTCTTGAAGCGCGCGCCCTCGCTTTGTTAAATGATGAAAAGCCGGTGATTCTTGGTGGTGATTTTAACGTCATTCCCGATGACATCGATTGCTATGATCCCGCAGGCTGGGCTGGTGATGCCTTGACAAGGCCCGAAAGCCGAAGCGCGTTTCGTAGCCTTCTTCATAAAGGTTATGCCGATGCGCTTCGCAGCCTGAATCCAACTGGGGTTTTTTATAGCTATTGGGATTATCAAGCTGGCGCATGGCAACGCGATCATGGCTTAAGGATCGATCATTTGTTGCTGTCACCCGAAGCGCTTGACCGCCTCGAGGAAGTGGGAATCGATCGGGCACCGCGCGGGTTGGAAAAGCCATCTGACCATACCCCTATTTGGTGCCAGCTGAAGCCTTAATTGTTTTCAGGTTTTCAAATTAAAATAGTGTAATCGTTATTTGAATTTGTTTTTTGGCAAGAAATTAGACGCCTCTGGCTTTCTTGGATTTGATACCCACAAGGAGCCATTAGGATGCATCCCAGCTCCGTAAACGGCAGATACTGCAGAGCATCTCATTCGATTTAGCAACCGCGTATCGGCTTCGCCAACGGCTGGATGTATATTACTGTTCTCGTCCAATTTACTCTCCCATTTTAATTTACGGGATTTATATGTATGCGGATCATCAAGCTGTTTACAATTTAATTCGTTTTTATCCAGATTAACCTCTATGGTGTCTCCATTCTCGAGAAGCCCAATAGGTCCTCCAGTAGCTGCTTCAGGACCAACATGACCTATAACTAAGCCTACTGAGCCGCCTGAAAATCTACCATCAGTCATTAGGCCGACAACTATATTTTTCTCACGACAAATAGCCGTAATTCTGGAAGTTGAGTCCAGCATCTCTGGCATTCCAGGTCCGCCGACAGGTCCCTCATATCTCACAACGACCATTTCTGAGTCGGACAACTCATTCGGTGACGTGTCTAAGAATTCAAGGAGCGCTTGCTCACCGTCAAAAACCCTGGCCCGACCTGCAAAAATATTGTTGTCCAATCCGCCTTCAACGCCAGCTAATTTTAAAACCGCACTGGCATCAGGAGATAGATTTCCTCCCAGAAGCCGCAGTCCACCAGTGGGCTTAAACGGTTCTTTTACGGAGTAAATTACAGTCCCATCAGGCTGTGGCGGTTTTAGTCTATCTACCTGTGCAGACAACGTCTCACCAGTGCAAGTAATTAAGTCGCCATCAATTAAACCGGCGTCAAGAAGATCCTTTACAAATACTTGCACCCCTCCCTTGGAATCAATGTCTACCATCGAATATTTTCCGAAAGGACGCGCATTTACAATAACTGGCACGACGTTCTCAGAGAGGTGATTGAATTCCTCAACACTCATAATGTCTTCGTAGAAGTCTGCGTAACCTGCTGCTCTCGCAATCTCAGGGGCGTGCAACATAACGTTTGTTGAACCACCTACTGACATAGACACTATGATCGCGTTCCGAATTGAACCTCTGGTAACAATATCTCTTGGTGTTATGTTTTTTGAAATCAGGTTGGCTAAATAATCCACCAATTGTTCAGGAAAAGTGTCCTGACGGCGCTGGTCTTGTGATGCTGGTGCGACCATGTGGAGAGGCTCCATTCCCAAAACACCAAGAAAAGTTTGCATGGTATTGTATGTAAACATACCACCGCAACTTCCAAAACCTGGACATGACTCCATAGCAATTCTGCGTTTTAGGCCTTCATCATCACTGCCCGCTATTTGGTAGCTAGATATAATATCTATTGCCTCACCACTTACGGAGTCGACCCCCGGGCGAATAGACCCGTCCGACATAATTATTGCCGGTCTATTGTGTTCTAAAATCGCTGAGATTGTTCCTACAGGCGGCTTATCACAAGCTACCACTGCTATAAGTCCTTCTAGGCCTGAAGCGCTCAAATGTTCACATAGACTATCGTTAGTTATCTCGCGGCCGATTAAGGAGTAGCGCATCTCTTTTGTACCGTTGCGGATCCCGTCTGAGGTTGCAACAGTGAACTCTGGTTGAACTAATCGGAGTTTAAGTTTATCGCCGGTAACCCCAATTCTAGATCTCAAAACATTATGAATTGACTGAACTTTGTCCAGCACCCCCAAATAACATTGAGAGTCACCTTTATTGCCAATCACTCCGACAGATGGTTCATGTATCAAATCTTGTTCAGTGCCAAGCTCTCTAGCGATGCCATATGTTTGGGAGTTTCTCCCAGGGTTGGTATCAATTAAAACCGAACGAGAATTTTTGATCATGAATTTTAAACCTTAAATGAAATTAACAAAAATGATCTGGTTATCTCAGATCAAAAACAGTCTGAAATGTTAATGTGTTTTGACATTGTGATCAATTATCTAAACAAATTTCCAATCTACAATCTTTATTTGCATAACTGCACTTTATGATCACGCTTACTGACCCTATTGAAGTCGATCAAGGGCTTTGATTAGAGTGTTCA
>DDED01000044.1:13845-23155 GCA_002336035.1 Cellvibrionales bacterium UBA1963 | reverse complement strand
ATTATTTTTATTGATTCCGGCGTCAGTCTCAGCGATAAAACGGTGATTTCTTTTGTTGATGCCCCAGCCGTTAATATTCGGCGTAAGATCTATAGCCGCGGCGACCGCTGGCTCACATTGCTCGGCTAACGCATAATGAGATAACGTAACCGCTAAACCGACACCTATAATAACTTTACTAACAACGGAAAGTGCCACAACTAAACCCTCTTCTACCGATTTGATGACTTAATAATAATTAAATCGAAATTATATCCATCTTGCCACTCAAACTTGGCAAAGATTTCAACATGGTCATGTTAATTGCAAACTCAGATTAAACGGCGAGAAACTGCTTAATAACGGTGATCAGTCGTTGATTTTGCTGGTCGGTCCCCACCGTAATACGAATATACTGATCGATGCGTGGCGCTGAGAAATATCTGACAATAATATTATTCTCACGTAAGTAACTGGCCAATGCCGGCGCATCAAGCAGAGGATGACGAACCAAAACAAAGTTGGCCGCCGACGGTAAACAAGCAAAATTAAGCTCATCTAAGTCGCTGACTAAACGGGCTCGACTAGCAATCACCTTATCAACAGTAAACTGAAAATAGGCATCATCACCAAAACTAGCAATAGCGGCCTGCTGAGCGAGACGATCAATAGGATAAGAGTTAAAGCTATTCTTTACCCGCTGTAACGCCTCGATTAGATCTGCATGGCCAATAGCATAACCAACTCGCATTCCCGCAAAAGCTCGAGATTTTGAAAGCGTATGGACGACTAATAAATTATTAAATTGACGAGTCAAATCAACCACCGATGCAACTGATTCCGAGCTGGTGATAGCGTCACTCTGCAGTGCATAGTCAATATAAGCCTCATCAACGATCACCACCGACTGCGGATTTCTTTCTAACAGCGAAACAATAGCAGCACGGCTCAAGCCTATTCCCGTTGGTGCATTAGGATTTGGGAAAATAATGCCCCCGTTATCTTGATCATAATCGGCTATATCTATTTCAAAGCTATCGTTTAAGCCCACTAAATCGTAGTTAATCTGGTATAGCTGACAATAAACTGGGTAAAAGCTGTACGTCAAATCAGGAAATAAAATCTTCTTTGGCTGACGAAAAAAAGCGTTAAACGAATGGGCTAACACTTCATCTGAGCCATTACCAATAAAAATCTGTTCGCTATCAAGGTTGTAGTAATTAGCGATAACATTTCTTAGCTGCGTTGATTCAGGATCAGGATAAAGCCGTAAATTATCGTCCGCGTGGGTTGCGATTGCCGCTAGTGCTTTAGGTGATGGCGGATAAGGGCTTTCATTGGTATTTAGCTTTAATAGATTGTCACCGACGGGCTGCTCGCCGGGAATATAGGGCTCCAACTGATGAACCAGGGGACTCCAGAAGGTATTTTTATCAGTCACGCTGACTCCCCCCTTGATAACTTCGGTCAATAGATTCAATTCTCATTTCAGCTGAACGTGCATGAGCCGTTAATGACTCACTGCGGGCAATTACTGACGCAAACCGACCAATATTAGCCGATGATTCAGGACTGCATTGAATAAGTGAGCTACGCTTTTGAAAATCATATACACCCAACGGCGATGCAAATCGAGCCGTCGTCGAAGTTGGTAAAACATGATTGGGGCCTGCGCAATAATCACCTACTGATTCAGGGGTAAATCGACCCATAAATATTGCACCCGCATTTTCAATGCTGGGCAACCATGATTCAGGATCATCGACTGATAACTCTAAGTGCTCAGGAGAGATGATATTACTAACCTCCATCGCCTGACTTAAATCATCCACTAAAATAAAAGCTGCGCGCTGACTGATTGACTGTCGAATAATGTCACTGCGGCTCATGTCACCAATTAATACATTCATGCTGTCTTCAACCGCTTGCAAAAAATCATTGCTTGGGCTGATTAAAATTGCTTGTGCATCCTCATCGTGTTCAGCCTGCGAAAATAAATCCATAGCAATCCAATCAGGATCTGTTTTACCATCACAAATAACTAAAATCTCTGACGGACCAGCCAACATATCAAGACCAACATCGCCAAAAACCATTTTCTTGGCACAGGCAACGTACCGATTGCCAGGGCCCACAATTTTGTCTACTCGCGGAATGCTCTCAGTACCATAAGCTAAAGCAGCTATGGCTTGAGCACCGCCGATAGTAAAGATTTTATCGACACCAGCAATAGCCGCTGCCGCTAGAACAGTCTGATTAACTTGACCACCCGGCGATGGGCTGACCATAATAATATCTTGTACGCCGGCAACTTTTGCCGGCAATGCATTCATCAAAACACTTGAAGGGTACGCAGCCTTACCGCCAGGCACATAGATACCTACTCGCTTTAACGCAGTAACTTGCTGACCCAGCAAGGTTCCAGTGGCGTCTGTATACTGCCAGGACTCTTGTCGTTGCCGTTGATGAAAATCGCTTATCCGACGCGCCGATGCTTCTAGGGCGTTTCGCAACGGTGCGTCAAGATCCAGTAATGCCTGTTTAATGGCTGCTTTATCTACTGTTAACGCGGGTAATGCATCCACTTCAAAGCGATCGAAGCGTGCCGTATAATCAATAACCGCAACATCACCTTGACGTCGAACCGTGGTGACAATATCGCGCACAGCAATTTCTAAAGACTGATCTGCGACCGCAGTCCACGCTGTGAGTAGAGCAAGATCATCGCTAAAGTTTGAGTCATTCGCTGATAACCGTCGCGGAGTCAATCTAGCTTTCATCTGCATTGTCATAGAAACTCCCCCAAAAAGGCGCTACATGTTAATAATTTCAACATTACTTATCGCCAACCGCAGAAGCAATTAAGTCAGTCAATGATTTAAGCCGACTGTACTTGACCTTCATCGATGCCTTATTGACCACTAAACGGGAACTAATATCAGCGATAAAATCAACCGGTTCTAGGCCATTGGCAACCAACGTCTTTCCCGTATCGACGATATCAACAATTTCATCAGCCAAGCCCATTATCGGCGCAAGCTCCATACCACCATAGAGCTTAATAATATCGGCTTGGACACCTTTTTCGGCATAAAACCGCTGAGCTATATTGACGTACTTAGTTGCCACTTTTAACCGCGACTGGACACTGGGCTTGACTGCCTGCGTTTGCCTAGCAGTCATTAAACGACAACGGGCGATAGCTAAATCATGTAGCTCATAAAGCTCAGCACCACCGTCTTCCATTAACATGTCTTTGCCCACGACACCCATATCAGCGGTGCCATAGCGAATATAAGTCAGTACATCCACGCCGCGAAGCACCAATAATTGAATATCCACGTGATTGGTTAAAAAAACTAATTTTCGACTTTCGGCAATATTCTCTTCGGGCACAATGTTTGCCGCCGCAAGCAAAGGCAACGTATCGTTTAAAATTCGACCTTTAGTCAGTGCAATAGTTATCATGACGAGGACTCGCTCTTTTCATTGCTAAGGTGACCCGGAATGCGACGGATGCTTGCACCCAATAATTGCATTTTTTCTTCGATGCATTCATACCCTCGATCAATATGATAAATGCGATCGACCAATGTGGCACCATTTGCACATAATCCGGCAATAACTAAACTCGCCGATGCACGAAGATCACTGGCCATGACAGGGGCGCCTGTCAATTCTTCGCAGCCAACAACAATCGCTGTATTCCCTTCAATACGGATATTAGCGCCCATTCGATTCATTTCATGGACCTGAATTAAGCGATTTTCAAAAATAGTCTCTACCACCGTGCTAACACCGGTGGCGACGCTGTTCATTGCCGTGAATTGTGCTTGCATATCTGTTGGAAAGGCGGGATAAGGTGCCGTACGAATATCGACTGCAACTGGCTTTCTGCCTTCCATATCGAGACTAATCCAATCGTCACCGACGGCTATCTTTGCACCGGCCTCTTCAAGTTTAGCTAAAACAGCCTCGAGCGAATGAGGGTCAACATCCTTGACTTTGATCCAACCTCTCGTGGCAGCAGCAGCAACTAAAAAAGTACCTGCTTCAATACGATCAGACATGACTGCATATTCGCAGCCGTGTAAGGCTTCAACACCATCAATAATCAACTTGTCGGTGCCGATACCCGTAATCTTAGCACCCATTGCATTTAAAAAATTGGCCAGATCAACCACTTCGGGTTCACGAGCAGCGTTTTCAATAATAGTTCGACCCTCGGCAAGAGTCGCCGCCATTAAGATATTCTCAGTGCCTCCGACAGTCACCTTATCCATAAAAATATGAGCGCCCTTTAGCCGACCCTCAACCACTGCTTGAATAAAACCTGCCTCAATGGTCACTGTCGCCCCTAACGCCTCAAAACCTTTTAAATGCAAGTCAACTGGGCGGCTACCAATAGCGCAGCCACCTGGAAAAGAGACTCTTGCTTGACCGAGCCTGGCCAGTAATGGACCTAACACCAAAATCGACGCCCGCATTGTTTTAACTAGTTCATACGGCGCAGTAAATTGACTTATGTGTTCAGCATTTAACTCAACGCCTAGCCTCTCATCTATCAATAGATCAACCCCTAAACAGCTCAATAACTCGATCATAGTGGTCACATCGTTAAGATGAGGCAAGTTCCCTATTTTAACGGGTTTTTTACTCAGCAACCCAGCAGCTAAAATAGGCAACGCCGAATTCTTTGAGCCCGAAATTCGAATTTCACCTTCAATTCTTGAAGGGCCGTTAATTAATAATTTATCCATGGGATCTTCTTTTTAAGAATTAGTTTAAGCGTTAGCTTGCCATTGCGAGGGCGTTAAGGCTCTAATGTTGACTGCATGAATCTCACCTGAGGCGATTTTTTCATTTAGACATTGATAAATACACTGTTGTTTTTTTACCGCTGATAGGCCTTCAAATTCAGCACTTACAACAGTGACAGAACAATGATTACCCGACAACTCAACCTCAAGATGATCAACACTCATTTGAGCTTGAATTAAATCGATAATTTCTTTTTGCATAATGGTACTCTCTTACGATGTATAAAAAGTGACTTGGCCATTGTCTGATATTTATGAGTCATCATTAGAAGTGGGCCAGTTATCAATCACCTTATCAATGTCACCCTCATAAATCTGAAAGGCACTATTAAATTGATTACGGTAGATTAAACCCAAGTTAATCGACTCAACAATCATGTTGCGTAATTTCCATTGACCATCAGGATTCTTACGCAAAGTATATTGAATTTCATAAGGTTGTTGTCGATCGCCATAAATCAACTGCTTAACTCTGGCTTTGGTGGCCAATAAGTTAATCTCATTTGGCACAACCACCTCAATCTTTTGTCCTTCAAACGCCAGCAGACCCTTGCCATAAGTTCGTATCAATGAAACAGAGAACACTTCACTGAAGCGCATTATTTGCAGGTTCAAACGTTGCTGCTGTGACACTGACAACGACGCAATTTTTTTAGAGCTTGCATGCTGCCCCATGACCGAGCGGGAGAATGAGGTGAAATCAACAACTGGCCTTAACAAGCCATCAAGTTCAACGAAAAAGCGCTGCTCGTCATCTGATGAATACCGCTGTGCAGCCTCAATTAATAGCACTAGATCATCAGTCATGGCTTCTACCATTTGATAAGCAGCAAGCTGTTTTGACGGTATTTGCTCGACTTGCAGCGGCTTGAAATCAACATCGGCAGCTGGATGGTGTTCAGCGTAGCTACTACTACCCCAAGCAATGGCTAAAACAGACCAAACAACAGAAAATATTTTTTCAAACCTTGCCATGCCTTGCGCTCCTTAAAATTTGCTATTTTACTTGTTCATTATTGAAAATGATTTGATAACAACGAACTGTATTAATTCCTTTTTTATGCGTTCTCGGTCGATTAAATCCGCTCCCTACGTTGTCGCAATAGATGTCCTACTGTATAGTTTACATTTTACAGACAATTAGGCTTAATTGATGTCTATTATCAAATAAAACTCGTTAATGGCTTTTTTAACCATCAACGTTATTTATTTAAGCGGTAAAGGACGACATAAAATGTTATTTTCTCACGGTCAAGCACAAAACCACAGTAAAAAAACAGCACAAAAGTTCGCAAGCTTAGGCATTTCGGCAATTCATAGTTAACCAACTAATACCCTAAACTCCGTCACTTTAGGCTTAAATTTGTACAGCTTGACGCTCATGCTTACCTTTTAAGACCATTAACGCTAGAAAAAAAATATATGCCAATCTCTGTTATTGCGATCATTACTCTCATCATTGGTTTTATAGGATTGGTCTGGAGCGCTAATATATTTGTTAATGGCAGTGCTTCGCTTGCCAAACACTTAGGCATGACACCCGTGTTGATCGGCTTAACGGTCGTAGCCTTTGGCACCTCAGCGCCTGAAATGTTTGTTTCTGCTGGTGCTGCATTAGAGGGTGTGCCTAATTTAGCGATCGGCAATGCTATCGGTTCAAATATCGCTAATATCGGCTTGGTTTTAGGTATTACAGCGCTTATTGCAGCAATCCCGGTAAATACTCGCCTAATGCGCATTGAAATCCCACTGTTATTGCTTGCTAGTTTTTTGGCTGTTTTTTTCTTATGGGATTTATATTTAAGCGCTTTAGAAGGATTTAGCCTTCTCGCCGCAGCCCTCTTTGCAACATTGATCCTCATTTGGGACGCTCGACGAGCAAAATCAGACCCAACGGTCTCTTCGACTGAAGTGACAGAACCGCCACCGTTAAAACGCCTACAGGCTATTGTCTACCTCACCATCGGGCTTATAACCTTGCTCGTCTTTGCTGACTTATTAGTTTGGTCAGCAACATCTTTAGCCGAGCATTTAGGGGTCAGCCCAATGATTATAGGGTTAACCGTTGTTGCCGTGGGCACCAGCTTACCGGAGTTGGCCGCCTCAGTGGCCAGTGCCTTAAAAGGCCATCACGACATTGCTATAGGCAACATTATCGGGTCTAACTTATTGAATATACTAGCAGTTATGGCCATACCAGGGATTTTCTCACCCTCAGAGTTAACTCCCACAACGGTCAATAGAGACTTATTTATGATGGTCTTACTGACGCTTATGTTAGTCGCTGTAATCGCATTTGGTGCTATTCAGCAAAAAACGGGGAAAGCGCCCTTTATGGGTCGACCCTTCGGTTTACTTCTCCTGCTTACTTACGTCCTTTATTACATGATGATCTTTTAAGGTCATTTTACTCACCACCTGACCTTAAATCACTGGTGTTTTCTGAATGATTTTCAAAAGCAGTGCCAACTAATCACGGGTCTAATCCCTTATGAGGATTTACAATCAACTGCTATGATTCAGCGAACGTACCGCCCCCTTGCCACTAAAGACGTGAGTCAATAATCACATGACTAAAAAGCCTAATTTTATCGATATTGGCAAGCGAACGATTGAAATAGAAAAAAAGTCTATTGACGCGTTGTTTCATCGCCTTGATGAGCAATTTGAGAAGGCATGCGAATCGCTCATGCATTGCAAGGGTCGTGTTGTGGTTACAGGCATGGGTAAGTCAGGACATATCGCAAATAAAATTGCTGCCACGCTATCGAGCACAGGAACGCCTGCATTTTTTATGCATCCCGCTGAGGCTAGCCATGGTGACCTTGGTATGCTCACAGCGGACGACGCCGTCATTGCTCTTTCCGGTTCAGGCAATACACTCGAAGTAGTCACGTTATTGCCCCTAATTAAGCGCATAGGTGTGCCCTTAATTGCCATGACAGGCAACGTACAATCAACCCTAGCCGAAAGCGCTGATATCCATCTTGATGTCAGCGTTGAAGAAGAAGCATGCCCACTGGGCCTAGCGCCCACCTCCAGTACAACGGCAACACTCGTGATGGGCGATGCGCTCGCTATTGCTTTGTTAGAAGCAAGAGGCTTTAGTGCCGAGGACTTTGCCTTTTCTCACCCAGGCGGCACACTTGGCAAGCGCCTATTACTAAAGGTGGGCGATGTAATGGAAACAGACTTTCCGAACGTCAAGCCCGATGCACATCTGGCTGAGGGACTGATGGAGATCACTCAAAAAGGCCTAGGCATGACCACCGTTACAAATGATCAACACTTACTGCTAGGTATTTTTACTGACGGTGATTTACGTCGCGCCTTGGATCGTCGTGAAGATTTACACAATACAAAAATGAGCGAACTAATGAGCGAAAAACCGATCACAGTCACGAGTGCGATGCTCGCCGCACAGGCGATGAAAATCATTGAAGATAATCATATTTCTTGTCTTGCAGTGACTGACGATAGAAATATTGTTATGGGTGTCGTTCACATACACTCTTTAATAAAAGCTGGACTAGCATGATAAAACATAGAGCTTTAACCGTAGCTATTGATGCGAATATTCTTTTATTAGCTAAAGGGATAAAATTACTCGTTCTCGATGTGGATGGCGTTTTAACCGACGGCAAGCTGTATTTTGGCAATAACAATGAAGAGCTAAAATGCTTCAATATCGCCGATGGATTAGGCATTAAACTCCTGCAAGATCAAGGAATTCAAGTCGCCATTATTACTGGCCGAAACTCCAATATAGTTGAGCGTCGAGCGGAAGAACTGTCAATTAAGGAAGTAATTCAAGGGCGAGAAGATAAGTTAAGCGCACTCCATGAATTACTTAAAAAAACTGGTATTACATTGCAACAAACTGCTTATATGGGTGATGATCTACCTGACTTGAGTGCCATTCAAAGTGTCAACTTAGGCACCACTGTAGCAAATGGCAACGCCGACGTAAGGCAAGCGGCAGACTGGACATCGAAGAAAAACGGCGGCGAAGGTGCAGTGAGAGAATTGGCTGAACTGATTCTCTATGCCAATGATCTGTATGAAAAGAGCATCGATGCCTTTCGGACAAAAACCCAATCAATCAAACACTTTTAAGCCGTTAATTTATGTTTGCAAAAAAACGTCAAAAACAGATCCGAAACTTGCTCACACTCAGTCTTAGCTGCAGCATCATTGCCTATTATGCACTCAACTTAAACTTGGGTTCACTGCTCAGCGCATCCAATGCCCCCCCAGAACAAAGCCAACAGCCGGTAAGCATTTTGGATGATATCGCAATACGCCAGTTCGATTCTGAAGGCCGATTAAGTCAGCAGTTAAACGCTGAACGTGCTGAAGTGATTATCGTATCAATACATGATGATGAGAATACTGACTTACGCATCAAGCAAACAGCGAACACGACGTCAAAACCAAAGAATAAGAAATTGAGGCTTATTCAGCCCAAGGTGATCGTTCGTGAAAAAAATGACCCGCCGTTAATAATTACC
>DDED01000044.1:12688-13540 GCA_002336035.1 Cellvibrionales bacterium UBA1963 | reverse complement strand
CCCCCGCCGTTAATAATTACCGCCGCTGAAGGGTTAATTGGGCGCAGGGGTGAAGAGACTAAGTTAACGGGTAATGTGAAAATTATTAATAGCAAAATAGAAGTCTTTACACCGTCATTAACGCTTGATTCAGTGAACAACACCCTGGCAACTGATCAAACGATTAGTATTCAATCACCCACCACCACCACCACGGCTACGGGACTCAAAGCCAACCTGAATGAGGGCCAATGGCAGCTGCTTTCTGGAGTCAACAGTGTCATACAGCCCTGACAGCTCACATGCAACCGAACAATGTAAGCGTAAGGTTGCATTCAGTATTTGCAATTTTTTGCTGGTCACCATAGCCTCTGTTTTTTTTAGCTCTACTTGGGCACAGTCGTCTGAGCACCCTATTCAAATTAGTGCCGATAATGCTGAACGCAGTGAACGCTTGGGACATACCATTTATCGAGGTAACGTCATTATCGAACAGGGCTTATTACTGCTTAAGGGTAATACCGTTATGATTAACACCCCTTATAAAAACAATCATCTGAGCGTTGAATCGGCACAAGACCAGCAGAGTGTCATAGAAGCCACCGGAGCACCTGCTTTCTTTCATCAGCGAGATAATCAAGGGGTGATCGTTATAGCTGAAGCCAATACAATTGAATATTTTCCCGAAACTGGCATCATAATGCTGACAGGAAATGCAGCGATTGATCAAGCGGGATATATTGTGACCGGCGATAAAATCGAATACTCGACTCAATTGCAAAGCATTAAGGCCAATGCAGACCCTAAAAACAATAAAACCCGTGTTCGCACGGTCATCAAACCGAAGTCCAGCATTAAAGACAAAGACAAAGA
>DDED01000044.1:0-12366 GCA_002336035.1 Cellvibrionales bacterium UBA1963 | reverse complement strand
AAAGACAAAGACAAAGAGTCACTATGAGCCAACTAATTGCCAAGCACCTTGCCAAAAGCTATAACCGCAGAAAAATTATTCATGATGTTTCGCTTATGATCAATAGCGGCGAGGTCGTCGGTCTTTTAGGCCCTAACGGTGCGGGGAAAACCACTTGCTTTTACATGATTGCCGGTATTGTTAGAGCCGATAATGGCATTATCGAGATTAATGGCTCCGATATTACGCATAAAGCGATCCACAGCAGAGCCAAACTCGGTCTAGGCTACTTGCCACAAGAACCTTCAATTTTTAGAACGCTGACCGTTGCTGATAATATTGCCGCCATCCTTGAAACGCGTAAAGGCCTTAAACGAAAACAGCGCCTGCACATCCTTGAACAGTTACTCGATGAATTCCGCATTCAACACATTCGTGACGCCCTTGGCATGTCTCTTTCTGGCGGTGAACGGCGCAGGGTCGAAATTGCTCGTGCGCTCGCCTGTGAGCCTGAATTCATTTTACTAGATGAGCCCTTTGCTGGTGTTGATCCCATTTCAGTCGGGGATATCAAATCCATCATAGAGCAGCTCAAAAATCGCGGTATCGGGGTACTTATCACTGATCATAATGTCCGTGAAACACTCGATATATGCGAAAGAGCTTATATCGTTGGTGAAGGTCACGTGATTGCCGAGGGCAATACGGAAACGATCTTAGCCAATCAAAAAGTCCGCGATACCTACCTGGGCCATCAATTCGTTATTTAATTAGCGCCTCGCCAAATCGGCTCATTCACGTCAAAAAAAATGCGAACCATGTCACATTGGCATTAGATTTGCATATTCCAAAATTTGACGCTAAAATTTAACCCATGGCCTACGGTGATCAAGCGTTATTTAAACCATCAATATAACGCTGTGGCGCCAACACATACTGAGGAAATATGAAGCAATCCTTACAATTAAAAATGGGCCAGCAGCTCACCATGACCCCACAGTTACAACAGGCTATTCGCTTGCTGCAACTTTCAACGCTTGATTTACAACAAGAAATCCAACAGATCATCGACAGCAACCCCATGCTTGAAATATTAGACGACACCAACGCTGACGGAGATAAAGACACCTCGAAGAATAATCCTGAAAGCGGTAAGAGTAATGATACAACCCCATCAGAATCACTGAATAACTTTGATCAAACCGCGAGTGAGCACCATGCTGATTTTGATGCCAGCAGCGTTACCGTCAACGATAATCAAGATGATAGTTGGCAAGAAAATATCCCTGCCGAGTTAACGATTGACACTAAATGGGATGACATTTACACCAACTCAGGGGGGCCAACACAGAACAATCACTATGAATTTAATGAATTCCCCGATAGTGATTACCGCAATTCGACAACAGAAACACTCGCTAGTCATTTGACGTGGCAATTAAATCTGACACCCATGAGTGAAAAAGACCGTTGCATAGCCATCGCAATTATCGATGCTTTAAGGCCTAACGGACTTTTAGAGACCACTTCAGAGGAGTTGCTTGAAACCTTTGACGATGGTTTAGACGTCGAGTTAGACGAGGTCGAAGCCGTTCGACACCGACTGCAGCAGTTTGACCCTGTCGGTGTCGCCAGTCTTCATCTTACAGACTGCTTAATGATTCAACTCTCGCAATTACCGGCACAGACACCATGGCGAGAAAAAGCTGCAGAAATTATTGACCGACATCTCCATCTTTTAGCCTCTCGCGATTACAGCCAACTGACGCGGCGGACTAAACTCAAAGAACACGAACTGGCTAACGTGATAGAGCTTATTAAAAGCCTCAATCCAAGCCCTGGTGATTCATTTAATAAAAACACTGCCGAATACGTTATACCCGATGTGTATGTCGATAAGATCAATAACCAATGGCAAGTTAAGCTCAATCCAGATATTGCACCTAACATACAAATAAACAACCAATATGCATCGCTTATTAAACGCGCCGATAGTAGTAATGACAACAATTTCTTGAAAGATAATTTACAAGAAGCCAAGTGGTTTCTTAAAAGTCTGCATAGCAGAAATGAAACATTATTAAAGGTTGCAACAAAAATTGTAGCGCATCAAAACAACTTTCTTGAACTTGGCGAAGAAGCCATGAAACCCTTGGTTCTTCATGATATTGCGACAGATGTTGAAATGCATGAGTCGACAATTTCAAGAGTCACCACCCAAAAATTCATGCATACGCCAAGAGGGATTTTTGAATTAAAGTACTTTTTTTCAAGTCATGTATCCACTGATTCAGGCGGGGAATGCTCTTCAACTGCAATTAGGGCAATCATCAAAAAAATTATTGCTCATGAAAACACTCGAAAACCGTTAAGCGACAATAAGCTCGCCGTTATATTGGCTGAACAAGGAATTAACGTAGCGCGAAGAACGGTCGCTAAGTATCGAGAATCTATGATGATTCCCCCTTCAAATGAACGAAAAATGCTCGGTTGAATATGCAACTCAATTCTACTTGGTTTCCAGCTATATTTAGGCTAATCTAGACTTGTCTAGGGTTTATTGACAGGGGAATTTCTGACCTGTTTATTGAAACTTATCACGCCACCGGGAGGTCAAATTAGTTACACTGATTGAAGTTAATCGAGCCTGATGGCTTGATCCTAACTCAAGCATGGCATGTAACAACGATAAATCTATCAATACAAATTCTAAATTAACTGGGAGACCTTTATGAGAGTCAATATAAGTGGGCATCATGTTATCGTAAGCGATCCAATGAAAGAATACGTATTAAACAAGTTAAACCGATTTGAACGATATTCCGACCAAATAACTAAAATAGACGTGACTTTAATAGTGGAACGTATGGTTCAAAAAGCCGAAGCATCCATTCATGTTGCCGGAGCAGATCTTTTTGCCAATGCCGGGCATGAAGACATGTACAGCGCAATAGACGACCTAACCGATAAGTTAGATCGTCAAATAATCAAGTACAAAGAAAAATCACAGGGAAAACATCACCGTGATAGTGTTAAACATGTGACTGATACCAATATCGACGATTCATTTATCACCTGAGAAAATAAAGGGCTTATTGATAGCTAATGAAACTAAAACCTCTCTTAAGTCCAACTCGAATAGCATTAAAACTCAACCTATCGAGTAAAAAGAAAACTTTGCAAGCCGTTTCAGAGTTACTTGCAAAAGACATTCCGAGCATCAATAAAGATTTGGTTTTTGATGCGCTCACTGATCGCGAAAAACTTGGCAGTACTGGCCTGGGCGCCGGAATCGCTATACCACACTGCCGCTACCCTGATTGCTGCGAACCAATTTGTGCCATCATGACATTGGACAATGGCGGCATTGCATTCGATGCGAGGGATGGGAAAAATATTGACCTTTTGTGGGCGTTAATAGTGCCTACTGACTCAGCAGAAGATCATTTGCAAACCTTAGCATTAATGGCTGAAAAACTAACCCAACCAGAAATTTGCACAGCCATTCGCCAAGCAAAAGATCCAGCAAAGCTTTATCTTTTATTATCTGAAGGCAAGATATAAATATTAAATATAAAAAAACCTTCACTAAGGAATAACGATGAAATTAATCATTATTAGTGGTCGCTCTGGATCAGGAAAAAGTAGCGCGCTAAATATGTTAGAAGATCTTGGATTTTATTGTATTGATAATCTACCCGCCAGTCTACTGCCTGCTTTAGCGCTTCAATCATTAAAGAGTGAGACGAGAACAACCGCTCAAAGTAACGTGGCAGTGAGTATTGACGCCAGAAACAATCACGATGAACTCTCTCAGTTCTCTCTCATATTTGAGAATATTCCTAGCGACATTGATACCAACATTATCTACCTTGATGCTGATAATAATACTCTTTTAAAAAGGTTTTCAGAGACTCGACGAAAACATCCGTTAAGTAGTCTGACGGTGTCACTTTCTGAAGCCATCAATCGGGAGACTGAGTTACTCGACAGCATTGCTCAAAAGGCTGACTTAATCATTGAAACCAGCAAAATGACATTCCATGAATTAAGAGAGGTGATCAGCGATAGAATCAGTGATAAACCTGCCAGTGAAATGTCACTCTTATTTCAATCGTTTGGCTATAAAAGTCATATCCCTGTCGATTCGGATATAGTTTTTGATGTCAGATGCCTACCCAATCCTTATTGGAATAAAGCCCTCAGGCCATACAACGGTAATGACAAAGAAATCATCGAATATTTAGAGAAAAAAGACGATGTCATTGCTATGATTGATAGCATCATTGGTTATTTGACTACGTGGCTGCCTAAATTCAAACAAACAAACCGAAGTTATATGACTATTTCAATCGGTTGCACCGGCGGTCAACATCGGTCAGTATTTATGACGAACGCCCTGTATAAACATTTTTCAAATAAAATGAATCTCGTACAAATTCGACACCTCGAATTGGATAAAAAATAAATTACTTATATTGGTATCTTTTTATAAAAAATCCACTGAAAAGAAAAATGGTTTTATGATCAAAGAAAAAATTCTTATTCAAAATAAACTTGGCCTGCATGCCCGTGCAGCCAATAAATTAGTCGACGTGAGCTGCCAATATTCCTGCCAAGTATTACTTGCATTCAATGAGAAGCAGGTTGACGGAAAAAGTATCATGTCAGTTATGCTCTTAGCCGCAGCACAAGGCAGTGAGATAATTATAACTACCCACGGTGAGGATGAATTATACGCAATGCAAGCTATAAAAGAATTGATAGACAACCTTTTTGATGAAGACGAATAAACAACAATCAGTTAGCCGTGTTCATCTGCTTACATTAAATATAACAGTTAATTAACCCTGCCAGCTATTGCTCAATAGCGTTTAAACAGTAAGAATAAAAGTCTTATTTTTTTAGCCGACGGAGTAATTTGTCATTATGCTTGAACTCGATGCGAAGCAATTATTGACCACCACTCGAAGTGTTCGTAAACGCCTTGACTTTACTAAGTCCATTTCTAGAGGGTTACTTGAAGATTGTCTAAAGCTCGCGCTACAGGCCCCTAATGGCTCAAACATGAATACTTGGCAATGGCTTATCATTGATGATAAAAACACAATTTCATCCATTGCAAAAATTTATAATGACGCAATGGACGACTACGTTGCCTTGCTTGGCGATGCCGTAGGTGACAATTACATGGGTGCTGACATACCAGGTTTTGAAAAAATTAATCAGTCTGTTGATTATTTGCGTGAAAATCTAACACAAGCACCCGCAATATTAATTCCCTTAATGTCTGGTCGAGTTGAAAACGCCGGTGTTTTTATGCAAGCAAGCTCTTACGGCTCGATCATTCAAGCCGTCTGGAGTTTCTTTTTAGCACTGCGATCTCACGGCCTAGGCAGTGCCTGGACCACTGCTCATCTTTGGCGTGAACAAGAACTTGCAGAATTACTTGGTATTCCTTTTGAAAAGTACACGCAAGTTGGTTTATTTCCCATTGCATACACGATAGGCACCGACTTTAAACCCGCTTACAGAAAGCCTGTTGAAGAAGTGCTGAGCTGGAATCACTTTAATTCATAACGCCAAAAGAGATTGTTTTTTATGCCTAAATATACTACGCAAGAAATAATGAATATCGCCAGTGCCAATTCATTATTTGATGGCAGTTGCGGTGACCCGGCAAGCTTATTTTCCAGTGATGCCATATGGTGGAACGGACTGCCAAGACTGCCTGGCCTCGAAGGAAAAACTGAGCATAAAGGCATTGAGACAATAAAAAAAATCCTCTACGGTGCAGGTGAGAATAATCCTGAGTCAGGCACTGATTCTTATGACTTATCAACGAATGTCTTTACTGACTTATTGGTTTTAGCTGACGGTGAGTATGTGATGCGTCAACATACGCAACACAGTAAAACTCATTCAGGCAAAGATTATAAGAATGTTTATTGTTTTGTTTTCCGCTTCAATGCTGACGGTAAAATTAGCTATTTGACTGAACACTGGAATACTTGGTACGCCAACAAAATCTTACTTGATAACTGGGATCTAGATGCGGCACACCCCAATGATTAATATCTTTATAACTACAAATTTTACGCATATAGAGCCGGAGTGTTAAATGGCCTGGGACTTTTCAACAGAAGCCGATTTTCAAGAAAAACTCGATTGGATCCGAGACTTTGTCGATAATGAGATTATTCCTATCGAATTAATACAAGGGGGACTTAATCAATCTCAACTCGACCAACTTTGGGCCCCACTAAAAGAAAAAGTCAAAGCCAAAAACCTTTGGTCTCCGCACTTAGGGCCTGAGCACGGCGGCCAAGGTATGGGTCAGCTAAAACTGGGGTTAATCCATGAGATATTGGGTCGTAGTGAATTAGCACCTGAAATATTTAACTGTCAAGGTCCCGATTCTGGCAATGCTGAATTACTAGCCGTTGGCGCAACAGAAGCACAACGTGAGCGTTGGTTATACCCGTTGATGCGTGGTGAAGTGCGCAGTACCTTTTCGCTCACTGAACCTCATATTGCAAGTTCAGACCCAACGGCAATTACTACCCAATGCAAACAAGACGGCGATGAATGGGTCATTAATGGCCATAAGTGGTATGCATCAAACGCGTCAGTTTCTGACTTCACCGTGCTGATGGCCGTTACCAACTCCGATGCGGCTCCGCATCAACGGGCCTCTATGCTCGTGGTTCCTCGCGGGACACCTGGCATGACGGTCGTTCGCGATGTCGGTACGATGAGCCATCCTATGCACCAAACTGATGATCAGCTAGCTCCTTTTATTAGTGACCGTATCGGCGGCCACTCTGAAGTCTTATTCGACAATTGTCGAGTACCCCTTGATCATATGATAGGCCAACCTGGAGAAGGATTTTTATTGGCTCAAAAGCGCCTTGGTGGTGGTCGCATTCATCACTGCATGCGGATTATTGGGCAGTGTCATATGGCATTTGAAATGATGTGCGAGCGAGCAGTTTCTCGACAAACAAAGGGTAAAACTCTAGCCCAGTTGCAGATGGTACAAGACTCAATTGCAGAATCAGCTGTCGAAATAGAAACAGCACGCTTACTCACGTTAAAAGCCGCTTGGACCATAGACACTCGAGGCGGTCATGGCTCGGAGTCCAGAACCGAAATTGCCATGCTAAAATTTCATGTTCCACGGATTTTATTAACCATTATTGATAGAGCAATACAATTGCATGGAGCCCTGGGATATACCACCGACTTACCGTTGGAATACATGTACCGCTCGGGCCGGGCTTTGCGTATTGCTGATGGCGCCGATGAAGTCCATAAACAGACGGTCGCTCGACAATTACTCAAATCAACAACCGCCGTTGAAGGTTTTCCTTCAATGCATATACCGACACGTAAAAAAGACGCTTGGGAAAAATTCGGCCACCTAGTCAGCGCCATCAAAAAGAATGAATAAAATGACACAGTAAATATTATACAGGCCATTATGATGGTTATTAGGTTTCTAGCACGCGAGCTATTATGAACGAGACAACTCTTAAAGGCATCGATATCAAAGCCGTTAGTTATTGGCTAACGCATAACATTGCCGGCGCAAAGCCACCGTTTGATTTCTCATTAATTGCCGCAGGAGGGTCGAATCTTACTTTTCGAGTCACTGACGATGCCGGCCATACCTGGGCTCTTCGTCGCCCACCGGTTACGGCGCGAATTGCAACAGCACATGACATGGCACGTGAATGGAATATCATGTCAGCTTTAGATCATCATAGCGATGTGCCTGTTCCTAAGATGCTAGGCTATTGCGATGACCTTAAAGTGAATCAAGCTCCTTTTTACGTCATGAGTTTTGTCGAGGGTCTCATCCTCCGTGACCAAGCCTCGACAAAAAATCTTACCGTAACACAATGCCTGACAGCTACTCATTCATTAATAGATACACAGATTGCTTTTCATTCAGTTGACATCGATGCTGTTGGCCTCGGCACTCTAGCAAAAACACGCGAAAACTATGTTGAGCGACAATTAAACCGATGGCGCAAGCAAATTCACGCCGCTAAAATTCGAGAGTTACCGGTTCTCGATGCACTCCACCTACGACTATTAAAAAACATTCCCCCCGAGCAAACGCGACCTGGATTAGCGCATGGCGATTACCGCTTTGACAATACAGTATTAAGCGATGATTACCGCATTGCTGCTGTTCTAGACTGGGAATTATGCACTGTCGGAGACCCCATTGCAGATTTTGTCTGGTCCCTGCTTTATTGGGCAGATCCGACAGATTCAGTCACTTGGCTCTTAGACCCTCCGACCCTTAATCCTCACTTTATTCAACGTGATACGGTTGTTGAACTTTATGCCCAGCGCTCAGGCCTAGATTTATCGCAACTTGATTACTACATGGCGTTTAGCTGGTGGAAACAAGCCTGTATTGTTGAAGGCGTCTATGCCAGACTCAAAAAAGGAGCCAGTGGAGGAATGAAAGTTGATTCGATAGACGCTATCGCTGACCGAGTCGACACCTACTTAGACATCGCCACACAACTAACGGATCAAGCAGGCTGTTAAACGTAAGTTGATTAAGAACAGGAGAGAATTATGAAAGTACTCATTACTGGCGCCACCGGATTTATTGGCAATCATGTCACTCGGATGTGCCTAGAGCAAGGTGATGAAGTTCGGGTAATGGTTATGCCAGGTGAAGACCGTTCACCACTCGACGGCATGAAAGTTGAGTTTGTCGAAGGTAATTTACTCGACCCCAGTTCATTAGCGCCGTGTGTAGAGGGTGTCGAGGGACTTTACCACCTAGCTGCCCTATTCGCGGTTTGGACTAAAGATCCTTTTTTACATCATAAAGTTAACGTCAATGGTGCACAAGCCATGATGTCAGCTGCGCAAGATGCTGGAGTGAAAAAGATTGTTTTTACCTCGAGCATTGCCGCCTTAGGTGTTTTAGGTGACGGCCAATTAAGTGATGAAGAAACGTTTTATAATAGTTGGGACGATGGCAGTGAATACATCGTCTCTAAGTTTATCAGCCATCATGTCATCAAAGGAATGGTGACCTCTGGACTTCCCGCTACCATCGTTTGCCCTGGATTTCCATTTGGACCCGGAGACCGCATGCCAACACCGACGGGTTCTTTAATCGTCAGTATTTTAAAGGGTGACATGAAACAATATTTTGATGGTGGACTCTGCGCTGTTGACGTGCGCGATGTTGCTCGCGGTCATTTATTGGCAATGGAAAAAGGCCGCATTGGTGAAACTTATTTACTGGCCAATAAGCAGGGCAATCTGTCACAGAAAGACCTGGCCCAACTGGTCGGTAAAATTGCGGGGGTACCAAACGTTGCCACTAGTCATTTATCAGCTAAAACCATGATAATCGCCGCAAAAGCAATGGAATTTTGGTCAAAAATAACGGGTAAAGCACCAATGACAACCGTTAAAAACTCAAAATACGCAATGCAAAATGTGTTTGTTGACCCCAGTAAAGCGGTTGAAGAATTAGGCCTGCCACAAACGCCAATTGAAACCGCCATTAAAGATGCGGTGGCCTGGTTCAGAGAGCACGGCTACGATAAAAAATAACTGCAAACATTCGTCAAACTATCACTTCACTTAATAGGAAAAATACTATGTTACAAAAGTTTGTATATTGGACAGGCGCTCTTGACTTCGTTATTGCTGCAGGCTGCTGGTACGGGGCAATATCTAATCCGGCAGCAGGATACTTCGTTTCACTTATGACGCTCGGTATGTTTCTTGCTATGGCTGCAGCATGCTTAATGTGGGCCTCCAAGGACATGGTCAATCGATCACCAGTGATATTTTGGCAGGGTCTCGTCCGTTTAACGGCGATTTCTGCGGTACTTTATGCAGTGCCCAATGGCCTAGCGACCACGCCAGAATATCTACTGGTGGTATTTGATGGGACCATTGGCTTAGTTTATATTCTTGGCATGATGAAAGTCACTGGCAGCTCAATCGGTGGTTTACTTCTTTGCCAGTCCAAAAATAGTCAATAGGTCATTGCCCACTGACCCCCTCGCGATGAACATTGCGTCCTCGACAAAAATACAATTTATTACAGGCAATTACCGATGTTATAAGGCCAACATCGGTAATCTTGCCTGCTTCTAGGCTTGTTGGCATAAACACTTTACCGCATAATTAAAACCTGTATGTATTCATATTGCTGCGATTGATAGCTTCACTGTCAAAATCGCATGCTTTTTTGATGAGTTAGATGCCGTTATGCCAGTCACTGTCGATCACAAGCAGAACCGCTCCAACAGCCACGAAGTTGCTAAATTACTTCAATCGGGCACATTTCAGCATGCCAAACATATGCTTCAGGTGCTTGCCGCTGAAGAAACAGCCCATCTCATTGACGCCTCACCGCCACCCTCTCGACAAATTTTATGGGCACTTATTGACGAAGAACGCCGAAGCGATGTGATGCCGCTGTTGGGTGATGAGCTTCAAGGCCAGTTCGCCTTGGAAATGGACAATGCAGAACTGGTCGCTTTATCGGCAGAGTTAGAAACCGATGATATGGTCGACATCCTTCAGCAGCTACCCGAACAGGTAACCCGTGAAGTCTTACAAGCCATGAGCGCTCAGGATCGACACCGCGTGGCTACCGCGCTCAGCTATCCTGAAAATACCGCTGGCGGCCTCATGAATACCGACACCATTACCGTAAGAGCCAGCCATTCAATCGAGGTGGTTCTTCGCTACCTCCGTCGTCACGATGAAATACCCGACATGACAGACACGCTGTATGTGGTCAACCGCGGCGATACCTTTACTGGCATCTTACCCCTTGCAAAAATATTAGTCTCAGATCCCAGCAATACCGTTCGCGAAATAATGTTATCAGGTGCTGAAGCCATTCCTGTCACGATGCCTGATGATGAGGTCGCCCGACGTTTTGAGCGTAAAGACTGGGTATCGGCGCCCGTGATCAATGAAGAAGGCAAACTGCTTGGTCGAATCACTATCGATGATATCGTTGATGTCATTCGTGAAGACGCTGATCATGCGCTGATGAGCCTAGCCGGACTTGATGAAGAAGAAGACACCTTTTCACCGGTCATCAAAACAACACCTCGACGCGCGCTCTGGCTAGGACTTAATCTGTTGACTGCGTTTATCGCGGCCTCAGTCATTAATTTATTTCAAGGCGCAATAGACAAAGTTGTAGCCTTAGCCATTCTCATGCCTATTGTTGCCAGTATGGGCGGAGTGGCTGGCACACAGACGCTCACCATCATTATTCGAGGTTTAGCCGTCGGTCATATCGAGAAGCATAATCAGCGATGGTTAATCATGAGGGAACTCAGCGTTGGTATCATTAACGCTGTTATTTGGGCTGCGGTTGTTGCCGCAGCTGCCATTGCATGGTTTGATGATTTGATCATAGGTGGCATCATTGCCGCAGCAATGATAATAACTTTAATCACTGCCGCCTTAACAGGTGCTGTATTACCATTAGTACTGAAAAAAATGGATATCGACCCTGCACTTGCAGGCGGTGTTATTTTAACGACGATTACCGATGTTGTTGGCTTTATGTCTTTTCTCGGCCTAGCGACAATCTTTTACGCTTAATATTAATATTGTCTAAACGAAAAAAATCTATGGCAAAATCACATACCGATAAAAAAATTGACCAAGACGCGTTAATCAGTAAAAGTCAGCTCAAGCGTGAAATGCATCATTTGCAAGAGCTGGGCAAAGCACTGATTGACTTAAAAGCAATGGAGATAGAAAAATTATCCATTAGCGAAATACTTATCACTGCCTTAAACGAAGCTAAGCGCATTAAGCACCGTGAGGGGCTGCGAAGACAAATGCAGTATATTGGTAAGCTTATGCGCAAAGAACCCACTGAAACTATTGAAAATATAGAGGCGTACTTTGAAAAACTACGTAATCAACATCAAAATAATACACAACATTTTCACCTTATTGAACAGTGGCGAGACCGTCTGTTAAATAAGGAAAACTCTGAAATTGAAGCGCTAGTTGCGCAATATCCAAATGGCGACCGACAATGGTTGAGGCAAATCGTTAGGCAAAGTTGGCATGAAGCAGATCAAAAAAAGCCCCCTGCCTCCGCAAGAAAGCTATTCATTTACATACGTGAATTAATACACAGCGATTAACGAATGAATTCAACCTCGACATTCATTTGCTCATCATTACTAAAACCACTGTAAATAACGGTGAGTTTATTCATCGAACCGACTAAGGTAGGTTTTGAAAAAGAACCAAGGCTGATCGTATCTTTAGCTTTTAATGTGCGATTCTGTGATTTAAGTTCTTGAAGTAAAAAGAGAACAGCATTATAGGGATGGCCCATAATAGCGCGGC
>DDED01000110.1:5032-5201 GCA_002336035.1 Cellvibrionales bacterium UBA1963 | reverse complement strand
CTATTAATGACGATGTTGACCCTTCTGTTATTGCACGAGGTACCCCGGGTTTTTCTGGTGCTGATCTGGCCAACCTAGTCAATGAGGCGGCATTGTTTGCTGCCCGTTCGAGCGAGCGATTGGTGGGTATGATGCAGTTCGAATTAGCGAAAGACAAAATCATGATGGG
>DDED01000110.1:0-4712 GCA_002336035.1 Cellvibrionales bacterium UBA1963 | reverse complement strand
AGCGAAAGACAAAATCATGATGGGCGCCGAACGTAAATCAATGGTTATGTCAGAAAAAGAAAAACTCAATACGGCTTATCATGAAGCCGGCCATGCGATCGTTGGTCGTCTTGTGCCTGAGCATGACCCGGTTTATAAAGTGAGCATCATTCCTCGTGGTAGAGCTTTGGGGGTGACGATGTTTTTGCCTGTAGAGGATCGATATAGTCACAGTAAGCGTCATATTAACAGCCAAATCTGTGCATTATTTGGCGGTCGTATCGCTGAAGAAATTATTAACGGCAGCGATGGTGTTACTACGGGTGCATCGAATGATATTCAGCGTGCTACAGAGATTGCTCGGAATATGGTGACCAAGTGGGGCTTGTCAGACAAGATGGGTCCATTGATGTACGATGAGGGCCAAGAAGAAGTCTTTTTGGGTCGATCGGCTAGCAGTGCGGCCAGTCATATTTCTTCAAAAACGCTAATAGATATTGATGCTGAAGTGCGTCGAATCGTTGACGGTTGTTACGCCACAGCGACGCGATTGCTTCAGGAAAACCGCGATAAACTCGACAAAATGGCCGACTCTTTAATGCTATATGAAACGATTGATGCCGACCAAATTGAAGATATTATGAGTGGCAATACAGCACGTCGACCGGCCAATTGGGAAGACGATGACTCCTCTGGTGGCGGTGAGGCTTCTTCTAAACAATCGTCTTCAACGGGTAGCGATTCGATTGGCGGTCCAGCCGGTGAGCATTAATTAGTTTAGCTATCAAAACAGACGGCGGCCTTGGTCGCCGTTTTTTTATGGAGAAAACAGGTGTTATTTAGTGAGCCTTTCGGCAACCTAGACTTGTGCCATCAAAAACCCTTAGTGATGGGTGTATTAAATGTTACTCCCGATTCATTTTCTGATGGTGGTGAGTATTTTACGCCCAGTGATGCTTCACGATCACGGGCGTATGATCATGCTCAACGAATGATTGCAGAGGGTGCGACTTTTATTGATGTTGGCGGTGAATCGACTCGTCCCGGTGCGGTGAAGGTTTCGGTTGGCGAGGAGTTGGACCGTGTGATTCCTGTTGTTGAGCGCATGGCTGCAGACGGCACCTGTATTATTTCGGTGGACAGCAGTACCCCAGAAGTCATGCTTGCTGCAGCTGATGCCGGTGCAGGCCTACTGAATGACGTTCGTGCTTTTCAGCGTGAAGGTGCATTGGCGGCAGCGGCAAACACGGGTTTACCTGTAGCTATTATGCACATGCAAGGTCAGCCACAGACCATGCAGTTGCAGCCAGACTATCAAAATGTTGTTGACGAAGTGCATGCATTCTTAAGCCAGCGCGTCAAAGCGTGTATAGCTGCCGGCATCGCGGCAGAGAATATCATTCTTGATCCTGGCTTTGGTTTTGGGAAAACGTTGAACCATAACCTTGAGCTATTGGCTGGTTTGGCACAAATACGTGTGATGGACATGCCGCTGTTGGTTGGTATGTCACGTAAATCAATGATCGGCGCGATACTAAACAACGCTACTGATAAGCGGCTGTACGGCGGATTGGCGTTGACCAGTTTATCGCTTGATCGAGGGGCGAATATCATTCGTACTCATGATGTGGGGCCAACCTATGACGTGGTAGAGATTTTCCACGCGTTTACCCAACGACAATAGCTGCAGATTGATGGTACCAGTAGTTAAATGTTGAGGGATTATCGTTAGCCAACAAAAAATGACAATTTTTGTCTTTAGGCTATACTTTTTTCTTAGCTTTGAAAACTGTACTGACCGGGTAATTCTTGGATAAAAAAATATTATGAAAAAGCAATATTTTGGCACGGATGGTATTCGTGGAAGAGTGGGCTCCGGCATCATTAATCCTGAGTTTATTCTAAAGTTAGGCTGGGCAGTGGGTCGTGTTTTTAGTCGCTTAGCCACCAATAATGAGGTCGTCCCGAGAGTCATCATTGGTAAAGATACCCGTATATCGGGGTATATGTTTGAGTCAGCGCTAGAAGCGGGGCTAGTGGCTGCAGGCGTTAATGTCTCATTGATTGGTCCAATGCCAACGCCAGCTATTGCCTACCTAACCCGCACTTTTCACTGCACAGCAGGTATTGTTATCAGTGCCTCCCATAATCCTTACTATGATAATGGCATCAAGTTTTTTTCGGCCGAAGGTAAAAAATTGCCTGATGATATTGAACTGGCCATCGAGCAAGAATTATTGTTACCCATGCAAACGGTTGATTCTGCTAATTTAGGTAAAGTGTCACGGATCGAAGATGCCGCAGGGCGCTACATAGAATATTGCAAAAGTACTGTGCCGAGTGAGTTTCAGTTGCAGGGTAAAAAGATTGTGGTCGACTGCGCTCATGGTGCCACTTATTATGTCGCGCCGATGGTGCTACGAGAGTTAGGTGCCCAGGTTATTGAAATGGGCGCCAAGCCTGACGGCCTAAATATTAACCAAGGTGTAGGGTCAACAGAACCTGAAGCGCTAGCGAAAGCGGTGCTTGAGTATCAAGCCGACATGGGCGTTGCTTTCGACGGTGACGGTGATCGCCTGCTGTTTATAGACGGCGACGGTAAAGCGATTGATGGCGATGCCCTGCTGTATATTATTGCCATGGACCAGTTGCGCACAAAAGGCGAGTGTTCTGGCGTTGCTGGTACCTTAATGACGAACCTTGGTTTAGAGCTGGCTTTTAAAAAGCATCATATTCCTTTTGCGCGGGCAAAAGTGGGTGACCGTTATGTCAGTGAATTAATGCATCAGCATGGCTGGAGCCTTGGCGGTGAATCCTCGGGTCACATCATTTGTTCGGACGTGGCTTCGACCGGTGATGGCCTGGTGGCGGCGTTAAAAGTACTTTTTGCAATTATTGGCAGTGGTCAATCCTTGCAAGCATTGTTGTCAGATCTCACCATGTGTCCGCAGCTGATGATCAATGTTCGCTGCGACAAGGCCGTTGACTTAGACCGCGATCCTGCCATCGTGGCCGCTGTTGCCGATATTGAGCAGCAGCTAGGTGATAATGGTCGGGTATTGCTGCGAGCGTCTGGCACTGAGCCATTAATTCGTATCATGGTTGAAGGTCAAGACGAACAGCTGGTTGGCCAATTGACGCAACAGTTGGCGGATCAAGTCCAAGCGATTGTCTCTTAATGCGATAGACGGCGCCGCGTCTGCCGCGCGGTCAAGCGTTCCATGACCGGTGAGCCATGAGGTCAGAACTATCACCGCTTGAATGTTCTCGCCGCCTTGGTTACCATTGCCACCCGTTTTGGTGATACGTATGCGAAGATGTTTAATAGTTGGTAATTGGAAGCTCAATGGCGACTTCGCCTTGTGCGAACAGTTTGCTAATATCGTTTATCCGATCAATCCGTCTCTTGATATTGTTATCTGTCCGCCCGCCGTATTATTGCAATCGCTGAAAGAAATGATCAAACATAACTCAGCTTGCTTGCACATTGGTGCGCAAGAGGTCTCGATTGAAACCCAGGGTGCTTTTACCGGTGAAATATCCGCCAAGATGCTCTACGAAGCTGGAGCGCAATACGGTATCATTGGCCATTCAGAGCGCCGACAGCACTTTGCTGAGACCGATCAAGGGGTCGCAAAAAAGATGTTTAACTTATTGTCTGCTCACATCAGTCCAATTGTGTGTGTGGGTGAGTCGAAAATAGAGCGTGATAACCAAGAGACACTGTCAGTGATTGCGGCGCAACTAAGCCCCATTAAAAGAATGTTACAACAGCACAGGGTTTCATGTGCAAAAATTGTTATTGGTTATGAGCCGTTATGGGCTATTGGCAGTGATCAACCGGCCACCCCGGATCTAGCTCAGCAAATACATCGATACATTCGTGAATATATGGTTGATTTACCTGATTCAGAGGCCTTGCGTGTTATTTATGGTGGCAGTGTCACAACCGATAACAGTGGTTTATTATTGGCTATGCCGGATATTGACGGTGCCTTAGTGGGTGGAGCTTCATTGAACACGGACAGCTTTTTGGGTTTATTACCCTCAGCTTTATAGACATGCCGTAAGGCAATTACTTTCAATCACTAACTGTAAGGGATTTTTAAGGTGTTAGAGCAAATTATTATTGTAATACATGTATTGATTGCGCTGTCTATTGTGGCGCTAATTTTAATGCAGCAAGGCAAGGGCGCTGACATGGGAGCCTCCTTTGGTGGCGGTGGTTCTCAAACCTTATTCGGTGCTAGTGGGGGAGGAAATCTACTGACCCAATTAACGGCCATTTTTTCAATTATCTTTTTTGTGACTAGTTTTAGCTTAGCGATTATTGCTAAACAAAAAGCCGGTATTGGTGCTGAGCCGCTCTTGCTCGAGGTTGAAGTGCCTGACATCGTTGTACCGGTGGTGAGTGACGAGCCCCTAAGTGGCTTCGATGAATTGCCAAGTTTTGAAGAAGGTGTTGCCTCACCCGATGTTATGAGCAATGAGGACATGCTTAATAATATTCCAGAATAAATCTAAATAAGCCGAAGTGGTGGAATTGGTAGACACGCTATCTTGAGGGGGTAGTGAGCTATGCTCGTGCGGGTTCAAGTCCCGCCTTCGGCACCATACACTTAAGAAACCTTAAGCTAACCTATTGATACGCAAGCATTCCTTCAGGATTTGAGTGTTTGGGTAGACATTATGGTCGACACAATTGTTCCTTCTTATTGCTTTGTAAAAGACGC
>DDED01000153.1:37512-72747 GCA_002336035.1 Cellvibrionales bacterium UBA1963 | reverse complement strand
CGCGGCTATAGATCTTACGCCGAATATTAACGGCTGGGGCATCAACAAAAGAAATCACCGTTTTATCGCTGAGACTGACGCCGGAATCAATAAAAATAATCTGGCTAGCTTGCAAGTCAAATGGGTGTTTGCCATGCCCAAGACAAAAACGCCTCATACACAGCCTTTTATTACACCAGATACGGTTTTTCTGGGTGACGAGCCAGGCATGGTTTACGCATTAGATCGTGAAACAGGTTGCGAAAAGTGGCGCTTTGATGCTGATACAACGGTGCGGACAGCCCTTCGGTTTATGTCCTTTGAGCGTGACGGCCAACGACACAATTTGTTGACTTTTGGCACCGCCGGTGGAGAGGTTTTTGGTATTGACCCCTTAACCGGTGAGCAGCAATGGCGAGTGCTTGCTGATGAACATTCAAAAGTGATGGTGTCGGGTTCTTCAGTTGACCATCAAGGGGTTATCTTTCAGCCAGTCTCTTCCTGGGAGGCGATGTGGGCAGTCAACCCATTTTATGCCTGCTGCGATTTTAGAAGTTCAGTCATGGCGTTAAATCCGGCCAACGGTCAGTTGATATGGCGCAGTTATATGATCCAAGAAGAGTCAAAACTGATCAAAAAGCGGTTGTTTTTGCCGGATCAATACGGCCCATCAGGCGCGCCAGTTTGGTCTCAACCAGCCCTAGATGCTAAACGCAATCGCTTGTATGTAGGCACGGGTGAAAACTATTCTTCACCAGCTACCGATACCAGTGATTCGATTATAGCGATTGACCTTAATACCGGTGAGATGCTCTGGAAACAGCAATTCCTGGCTTCTGATGCGTGGAATGTTGCTTGTGAATCCCCTTTTTATTTTAATTGCCCCTCTGAGCGAGGCGAAGATTTAGATTTTGGTGCGCCGCCAATATTGGTCACGGTTGATGGCCAAGACATTATTTTGGCGGGTCAAAAGACGGGCGCTGTGTTTGCGTTAGATGCCGATAAAGAGGGTGAATTACTATGGCAGCAAAAACCAGGTACTGGCGGCAAACTTGGGGGTGTCCATTTTAGTATGGGTGTCGATGAGGCAAAAGGCGTGCTATATGTTCCTATCAGTGATCGACCTGTCGACATTCTAGGTGATAACCCTGAAGGCCTGCCCAATCCTTCGCTGCATGCCTTCGATATTGCTACGGGTCAATTGATGTGGTCGACTGCTGCACCAAACATTTGTGTCGATGATCAAGGTAAGCCGGTCAAACGATGTCACCCCGGCTTATCGGCGGCTGTCACTGTGACCGAGAACTTGGTGTTTGCTCCGTCTCTTGACGGACACATACGCGTTTTTGATGCCGAAACGGGAGCCTCTGTATGGGCTTTTGATGCACGAGGGGAGTTTTCCGCGGTGAATGCCAAAAAGGCAAAGGGAGGCACCCTTGACCTCGGAGGCGCCTACCTTGATGGTGGTCAGCTTTTTATCAATGCAGGCTACGGTACTTTTGATCAGCAAGGAGGCAATGCGTTTATCGTGCTAGAGGCCTCTGACACCTAAATTATCAGCCTTTTTCTTCTTCTGCCTCGCGCATTTCAATCTCTTTGCTTTCATCAGAGAGATTGAATCGCGATAAAAAAATCTTTTTTTATCCTATAAAATTATAATAAATTACAAACTTAAAGTAGCACATTAAGTTTGTAATTTAGCTGTATGTAATCTATCAGAAAGCTATTGCGCGCTATTTATATGCTCGCAGCTATCCCCGTTAAGATACTGATTTTACTCGTTAAAATACTTTAAAGCAGCGCTTGCATGAGAGTCGTTATAGCCTTATAGTGTTGGAATGTGGTGTAAAGTGGTGTTTTGTGGGTAGTTTAAGGGTTTTACAGTGTTCTCCAGGTCTATTTTTAGCCGGCGGTTTAAGCCGGCTCGTTTTTTGCCCGAGCATTGTTCGCTAAGTGGCCCCATGCCGTCACATCAAACATATTTAAATGCAGTGTATTGCCGTTGCCGGCGAGTAAATTGAGGGCATATTTTGTTTCGAGGCGTTAACCCTATCAATATGGATGCTAAAGGTCGAATTGCGATGCCGAGCAAGTATCGTGACCGCCTGGTTGATGCATCTGCTGGACGCCTAGTTGCCACCATTCATCTGCAGGTTAAGTGCCTATTAATTTACCCATTACCCGTTTGGGAAATCATTGAGCAAGAAATTCAGGATCTGCCAACCTTAAAGCCTGAAGTTGGTCGGCTACAGCGATTAATGTTGGGTTATGCCTCTGATATTGAACTTGATGGGAATGGCCGATTATTGTTGCCTAATGCACTTCGAAGCCATGCCGGCTTAGATAAAAAAGTGGTGTTGGTTGGGCAAGGAAAAAAACTCGAATTGTGGAGCGAGTCGCTTTGGGAGTCAGAGCGAGAGAGTGGTCTCGGTCAGGCTGCAGATCAACCGTTGCCAGAAGAATTTTTCACGTTGTCACTTTAATGGTGGCTGAGGCAGACGCAATTAAGGGCTCGAGAAATCATCAAGCGGTCTTAGCCCAAAAAACGGTTGATGCTTGGTTAACTGACCCCGATGGTATTTATATAGACGGGACATTTGGGCGCGGGGGGCACAGTCGGTTATTGCTTGCTAGATTGTCCGCTAAGGCGCAGTTATTGGTGGTTGACCGAGACCCTGAGGCGATCGTCGTTGCCAATGAGTTAGCACGTGAGTTTTCTCAGGTGTCGGTTGAGCAGTGTGAGTTCGCCGATATTGGTGGCTTAGTGGTTGCTAGAGGCTGGGAAGGAAAAGTCAACGGAGTATTACTGGATTTAGGGGTTTCATCACCTCAGTTGGATCAAGCAGAGCGAGGCTTTAGTTTCTTGCGGGATGGTCCGCTTGATATGAGGATGAACCCTAACAAAGGGCAAAGTGCTGCGCAATGGTTGGCGGTTGCTAAAGAGGTAGAAATTCGCGACGTATTGCGTCATTTTGGCGAGGAAAAATTTGCCACTCGTATAGCCAAAGGCATTATAGCAGAGAGGCTGTTAAAGCCTATTACAACGACGCATCACTTTGCTGATGTTATTGATAAGGCGATGCCGGTTGTCGAGAAAGGTAAACATCCCGCCACACGCAGTTTTCAGGCAGTGAGAATTTTTATCAATGAAGAGCTTGATCAAGTAAAATTTTTTTTAGATAGCAGTGTGGAATTGCTTGCAGCGGGAGGTCGTCTAGCGGTGATTAGCTTTCATTCTCTCGAGGATAGAATTGTTAAGCGCTTTATTCGTCGTCAGGTTCAGGGTGATCGTTTACCCGCGTCAATTCCAGTAAAGGATGAAGCGCTCAATAAACGAATGAAAATGATTGTTAAAGCCGCTAAAGCAGAAGAGAAAGAGCTGGCAGAAAATATCAGAGCAAGAAGCGCCATTTTGCGTGTTGCAGAAAAATTATGAAGAGTATCAGTAAGTAAAAAAATGACGTTTTTAATTGTCGAATCTGGGGGGATTCAATTAGTAATGTCAACGCTTAATCAATCAAAATCATATCTTCGGGCGATTGCTGTGTTGCTAGTGCTGGTTACCTCATCAGCGCTGGCCGTGGTTTATAGCAGCTTCAACACACGCCAACTTTTTATTCAGTTACAGGCGCTTCAGGCACAGGCAGCTTCGCAGCAAGTTACACAGGGTCGTTTACTGCTTGAGAGCAGTGCTTGGTCTTCCCTGTCATCCGTTGAGCGCGCAGCGAGAAATGAGCTGTCGATGAGAGAGCCGTCTGAAAAGCAATTAGTGGTGGCGACCATTAATGCAAGGAAGGTTCACTGATGGGGTATAAAAATCGCCTCGATAAATGGTCTTGGCGGGTTTACCCTCTGTGGTTAATGTTGCTTATCGCTTTATTGGCACTGATCTTTCGTCTCGCCCAACTTCAATTGTTTGATGCTGAAAAAGGGCGAATTTTTTTGCAGCAACAAGGAGACGCGAGGGTAATACGTAATGAGCTGATACCAGTAAGCCGCGCAGAAATAGTCGATCGAAACGGTTATCTCTTGGCGTTTAGCTCACCAGTAAAAACGGTTTGGGCCAATCCGAAATTGATTGTTCGTGACGAGATAGAGCTTGATGAGTTAGCATCTTCATTGGGTTTATCATTAGACGCACTGAAGGAGAAGTTGTCGACTAAAAGTTCCTTTGTTTATCTTCGCCGACAGATGGACCCGCAGCAAGCTGAACTTATCGCAGCAAAAAAATATGCGGGTATATTCTTTAAAACAGAATATAAGCGGTTTTATCCTGCTGGCGAGGTGACTTCGCACTTGGTTGGCTTTACTGATATTGATGAGCGTGGCCAAGAGGGTATAGAGTTGTCTTATGACGAGATCTTGCGGTCTCGATCTGGTTTGAAGCAAGTCATGCGAAATGCTCGTCATGAAAATATCAAAAACATCAAGCAGCTCTCTCCTGCTAGTGCAGGTCAACAGATTGCTCTGTCTATTGATATGCGGCTGCAGTACGTTGCTTATCGTGAATTAAAATCTGCTGTTGCGAATCATCAGGCATCATCTGGTTCAATTGTTATTTTAGATACTAACACTGGTGAGGTTTTAGCGTTAGCTAATCAGCCGTCTTATAATGCCAATGATCGGCAGCAGTTTATTCCTGAACACATGCGAAATCGCGGCATTATAGATTTATACGAGCCCGGTTCAGTGGTCAAGCCTTTTACTGTCATGGCAGCGCTTGAATCAGGTGATTTTGATCTCACGTCAACAATTGACACCTCACCTGGAACAATCTATTTAAATGGTAATTTAGTCTCTGATCAGAAAGATTATGGAAAAATTGATTTGGCGACTATTTTATCCAAGTCTAGTAATGTCGGTACCAGTAAGATAGCCATTAGTCTGGGTGAGGACCAATTACTGAATTTGTTTGCAAAGCTGGGTTTGGGTCAACACAGTGCCAGTGGTTTTCCTGGTGAGCAATCGGGTCATTTACCTCGCTATATTGACGATGAGCTATTTAAGGCGACTCTCTCTTTTGGTCATGGACTGACAGTGAACAGTATCCAGTTGGCTAGGGCCTATGCGGTAATAGCGAATCACGGTGTTAAGCAACCGATTAGTTTGCTTAAATTAGGTCCTCAAAATGTTGTCTCCGATGCGCATATTATTGATGTTGTGTCTTCAGCAACGGCAGATAAAGTATTAACCTTGATGCAAGGTGTCACCGAGTTAGGTGGTACCGGAATGCAAGCGGCCATTAAGGGATACAGCGTAGCAGGTAAAACAGGAACCACTCATAAGGTGGGTCAGCAGGGCTATGAGGGCAGCCGATATCGGGCAAGTTTTGCCGGAATTGTGCCGGCGAGCTCGCCGCGTTTAGTTGCAGTTATTACGATTGATGATCCCGTTGGTAATAAATATTTTGGTGGCGATGTGGCGGCGCCGATTTTTTCTCGAGTAATGGCTTCGGCATTACGATTACTAAATATACCGCCAGATCAAGCCAGTGAGCTTGATGCTTCTGAATTCACAACTGCCTCTCAGCGATTGTTCGACAAGAAACTCGTTGACGACAAGCCTGACAATGTTCGAGATAAGCATGGAAGCGTTTGATATGGCCAATCATTCAAACGCTAAGGTGAGCTACGAATCTCGAGTCATTGACTTGCTGATCAGCTGTCAAATCATTATTGATGAGTTAAATGACGTCGGGCTTGATATTAAAAATTTACTCGTCAACGGCTTGTCGACTAATAGTCAAAATGTTCAGCCAGGCGATGCATTTATTGCGCTCAGAGGGATGCACGTTAGCGGCCATGACTTTATCGATCAAGCGGTCAATAACGGTGCTGTGGTGGTTTTTGCGGACACAGATGAATCTTTTTCATTTCGATATCGACTCAATACGCAAGTATTCTTTATTCCAGATTTAGCGACGCATATAAGTCATTTGGCCAGCTGTTTTTATGCTGATCCCAGTCAGAATTTACCCATTATTGGCATTACAGGCACGAATGGTAAAACCAGTTGCAGTCATTTTATTGCGTGTCTTGTGAGTGGTGTAGGGTGTCAGGGTGCGGTAATAGGAACGCTGGGATATGGACTTTCTCCGCACCAACCTCACCGGCCCTTGGTTTCGACAGGGTTTACAACTCCAGACGCTGTTCAGCTACAAGCATGCCTTGCTGAATTATATGTTAAGTCAGTGGATTTAGTGGCCGTTGAAGTGTCGTCGCATGCGTTGAGTCAGCATCGAGCAGATGCAGTTGCATTCAATGTGGCTGTATTAACTAATCTATCGAGAGATCATCTTGATTTCCATCAAGACATGCTAAGTTATTCTAAAGCTAAGCGTAAACTTTTTTCATTTCCCAGTCTTAATGCGACGATTATTAATATCGATGATGAGTTTGGTTTAAGCCTGCATGAAGAGTTATCAAGTCGATTAACGTGTGTAACTTATTCAATACAAAAAAAAGAGGCAGACATCTATGCCTACGACACCACCTATAAATCTGATTCTATCGAAACACGCATCAAAACACCTAATGGCAATGGTAGTCTTCATTTGCCGTTTGTCGGCCAGTTTAATTTAAGCAATGCTTTGGCTGCTTTGGGTGCTTTGCTCGAGTCTGGCTATGAGTTAGCGGACTTATTAAAGGCTTTTTCAACGTTACCAAAGATTCCTGGGCGGATGGAAGTTGTTGCTAATCCAATGCCCAATCTTGATAGTCAACAGCCCTTAGTTGTTGTTGACTATGCCCATACACCAGAAGCGTTGGAATTGGCCTTAACGACCCTCAGAAATCACACTGCTGGAAGTGTCTGGTGTGTGTTTGGTTGTGGCGGTGATCGTGATCATGGTAAGCGAGCGGCTATGGGTCGAATTGCGAACCAATTAGCTGATCGGGTTGTTATTACTTCAGATAATCCTCGTAGCGAACTGGCTGAACAAATTATTGATGACATCCTGTTAGGTGTTGAAGACATGCAGGGTGTTTTTGTTGAGCAAGATCGGGGTACTGCGATAGCCTTTGCAATAGAGCAGTCAGTTAATAATGACGTTATTTTAATTGCTGGGAAAGGCCACGAAAACTTTCAAATCATTAATGCTGAAAAAATTCCTTTTAGTGATGTAACCGTCGCTGAAAATAATTTGCAGTTGAGGGCGTCAGCATGATGAGCGTCATAGACTTGCAGGCCATTGCTAAAGTAACCAATAGTCAGTTCTCAGGCAAAAATAGCCAAGTTAAAAATATTTCCATCGATAGTCGAAAAGTGCAGCTAGGCGACGTTTTTATCGCTATTAAGGGGAACCGTAATGACGGGCATTGTTTCGTTGATGTCGCGATTCAACGAGGCGCTGTTGCAGTGATGGTGGAAAAAGAGCAGGCCGTTAATGTCCCTCAATTAATTGTTAAAAATACACGCCAAGCCTTAGGTGATATTGCTAAGCTTAACAGAGAGGCATTTAACGGTAAGGTTGTAGCGATCACTGGTAGTTCTGGTAAAACAACCTGCAAAAATATGCTGAAAGCAATATTGTCAACAGTCGGCCATGTCTGCGCAACAGAAGGCAATTTTAATAATGAGATTGGCTTGCCTTTAACTGTGCAGCGTATCACTGATAGTCATGATTTCGCTGTTTTAGAAATGGGCGCGGCGAAGTTAGGTGATATTGCAAGCTTAACTGACGTAGCACAACCGTTGATAAGCGCCGTGACGAATATTGGTGCTGCGCATATAGCCGGCTTTGGTTGCTTAGAAAATACAGCGTCGACCAAATCAGCAATTTATAATGCATTACCTCATGACGGTTGGGCCATTGTTAATCTTGATGATAATTTTTCACATCTGTTTCTTGAGCGCGTTAAAGCGCAGAAAAAAAACGATCGACTATTAACTTGTTCACTGCATTCCAGTGAAGCCAATATTTTTGCCACTGATATTCAGCAAAATGACAGCGGTTTACAATTTACTATTAATATCAATACAAGATCAGAGAAGAATCTTATACCCATTGAGTTACATTTTTTAGGCTTACACAATATATATAATGCTTTGCTAGCGGCAGCTATGGCAAAGTCTCTTGGTCTTCATGATGACAATATAGCTGTAGGTTTGTCTGCGGTATTTCCTGAACGCGGTCGGTTATCAAGCATTCAGGCTGCAAATAACTTAACGGTAATTGATGATAGTTACAATGCTAATCCTGCATCGGTGAAGGCTGCGATTGATGTATTAGCGACGCTTTCTAAACAACTGCAAAAGCCCTCAATTCTTGTTGTTGGCGATATGGCTGAATTAGGTGATGAAGCGATTGAGCATCATCACCATGTTGGCCGTTATGCTGCTGAGCAAGGCATAAACAGTCTCTATGCTATCGGAGTCTATGCTAACGATGTTCTGTCAGCCTATGGGCAGTATAACAGTGGCCAGTTAAAAGAATTCAAATCCAAGCCAGTCTTGATCGAGTGCTTGTTATCAAGTGAATGTGCCGGTGGAGTGGTCCTAATAAAAGGATCCAGAAGTGCTGCAATGGATCAAGTTGTTGACTTGCTAAGTATAAATAAAAACGATTCCTCAAGGGAAAAAAGCGCATGTTGATTTTACTGGCTGAATATTTGCAACAATATTTCAGTGCTTTTTCAGTGTTTCAGTATTTAACTCTGCGTGGCATATTGAGCGTTATGACAGCACTAATGATTTCGCTATTAATTGGTCCTTGGGTTATAAAAAAATTAAATTATTATCAGGTTGGTCAGTCAATAAGAGATGATGGTCCTAAAACTCATTTAGTTAAAGCCGGAACGCCGACAATGGGTGGTGTGCTAATACTATTAAGCATTTTTACCAGCACTCTTTTGTGGTCAGATTTAAGCAATCGATATGTTATTGCTGTTTTGTTTATTACTCTTTCCTTTGGATTGATCGGCTGGGTTGATGATTACCGCAAAGTGATCGCAAAGAATTCAGTGGGTTTGGCGGCAAGATGGAAACTATTTTGGCAGCTGTTGTTTTCATTACTCGTCATGACGGCTTTGTATGTGACGACTACCAGCCAGGCAGAAACGCAGTTAATAGCGCCTTTTTTCAAAAATTTTGTATTGGATTTAGGTGGTTTTTATATCGCTTTTGGCTGCCTAGTGATTATTGGCTCATCAAACGCGGTGAATCTGACTGATGGTTTAGATGGCTTGGCGATATTGCCAACGGTGTTAGTTGGTTCAGCGTTAGGGGTTATTGCTTACCTGTCTGGCCACATTGAATTTGCAACTTACTTGCATATTCCTTACATAGCAGGTGCCGGTGAGTTGGTGATTTTCTGTGGTGCTCTTGGCGGCGCAGGACTTGGTTTTTTGTGGTTTAACACGTATCCAGCTCAGATTTTTATGGGTGATGTCGGTGCTTTAGCCTTAGGCGCAGCAATGGGTTTGATGGCAGTTATTACTCGTCATGAGATCGTATTTTTTATTATGGCGGGCATTTTCGTTGCTGAAACAGTCTCGGTTATCCTGCAAGTTTCATCCTATAAATTAACCGGTAAGCGGGTATTTATGATGGCTCCCTTACATCACCATTACGAGTTAAAAGGATGGCCAGAGCCACGAATTATTGTCCGATTTTGGATAATCACTGTGATGTTGGTTTTATTTGGTTTGGCAACCTTGAAATTGCGTTAAATATCCAACTCGTCAGGGTGCAACTAATCAAAGTTCATAAAGGTAAAAGATGGTTTTAGATTCACAAATGAAAAAGCGCGTAGTAGTTGGTATTGGCCAGACGGGCCAATCTTGTATGCGTTTTTTTTCTCGAATGAATATTCCCTTCAGTGTATTTGATACTCGAGAGGCACCAGAGAACATTGATCAAGTATTACGGGAGAATGCAAATACAGAGTTTCTTTTCGGCGAGTCTAATGTCAATTCCCTTTGTCAGGCTGAACAACTGATAGTCAGTCCTGGCGTAGACTTAACGGACCCAATCTTCACGGATATCGATTTAAGCAAACAAGAATTAACCAACGATATTGCTATTTTTTCTAAAATGGCGTTAGCGCCTAAGGTATTGATTACGGGTTCAAATGCTAAAAGTACAGTAACGACCTTGCTTGGAGAAATGGCTAATAAGGCTGGATTACAGGCAGCAGTTGGAGGCAATTTAGGGAAGCCTGTATTGGATTTATTAGACGATAATTGTGAGGCATATATTATTGAGCTGTCTAGCTTTCAGCTTGAATACTGCTCTAATCTAGGTGCAAAAGTTGCGGCAATTTTGAATATTTCCAATGATCATTTAGATCGTCATCACAGTATGGATAATTACCAACGTATCAAGCAGCGCATTTATGAAGGTGCAGAATATATTGTGTTTAATCGTCAGGATCCACTGACTCAGCCACTCAGTTGTTCAGCATCGACCTTGAAAAGTTTTGGCCTCGATCAGCCTGAAGATGGCCATTATGGACTAGTAAACATTGGCGATAAGTGTTTTGTGAGTAGAGGTTCTGATTTGTTATTGTCAGTAGAGGCGTTGGCTGTTCAGGGAGAGCATAATTTGCTGAATGTGGTCGCTGCTGTAGCCATTGGTGATTTGGCGGGCATTCCTGTTGCTTCAATGCAAGCTGCTATTAAAATATTTAAGGGTTTACCACACCGTTGTGAAGAGGTGGCTGTCGTAAGAGGTGTGACATATTTTAACGACTCTAAAGCGACGAATGTAGGCGCTACTGTTTCTGCTGTTAATAGTGTGTCTAAAATGACCCAGGGTAATGTCATTATTATTATGGGCGGTCGAGCTAAACAAAAGAATTTCTCCGCGTTATTTGATCAACTGCAAGGCATACGCTACAAAATAATTGTTATTGGTGAATCAGCAGAGTTAATGAAGCGCTGCGTGCCCTCAGATGTTGTTGTTATGGATGCAGAAACATTACCTTCTGCCGTCAAGCAGGCACACGACGCGTGTGTGGCTGGTGATATTGTTTTGCTATCGCCGGCGTGTGCAAGCTTTGATATGTTTGATAGTTTTGAGCATCGCGGCGATGTTTTTAAGCGGTCGGTATCAGATTTAACAGCCAGTGTTAATAGCGAGGCTAATCACTGATGTTAACGCTGGGTGACAGAAAGCTAAATAGTCAGCCAGATTATATTCTGTTGTTGAGTACTTTTGTATTGCTCGCATTAGGCCTAGTCATGATTAGCTCTGCTTCAATGGATTATGCGAGTGAGCGTTACGGTGATCCTTTTTATCATACTCGCAGGCATATTATTTATTTGCTTATCTCATTAGCTGCCGGCTTTATCGCGTCAAAAATTTCGGTTGATATGTGGCAGCGAAGCGATAAGTATTTGCTGATGTTGAGCTTTATTATTTTGACGCTAATAATTATTCCAGGGGTTGGAATAACTGCAAATAAAGCTACCCGATGGTTGGCGATTGGCCCTTTAACGCTGCAAGGTTCAGAAGTAGCCAAATTAGGCGTTATTGTTTATCTCGGTAGCTATCTCGTTAGACAAAATGATTTAGTTAGAAGTAAGTGGAGCGGATTTTTAAATCCAATGGCCATCATGGTGGCTATGACTATATTGTTAATAAAAGAGCCTGACTTCGGTGCTGTAGTTGTTTTGATGAGCGCAGCATTAGGAATGTTGTTTTTGGGCGGTGTTATTTTATGGCAGTTTTTAATTATTTTGACTTGCGTTGCAGGTTCATGCGTTGCTCTTATTATTTTTTCACCATACAGAATGGAAAGACTCTCGGCATATCTCGACCCTTGGTCAGACCAGTTTGGTGATGGCTATCAATTAACACAATCATTAATTGCTTTTGGCAGAGGTGAATGGTTCGGACTAGGTTTGGGTGGTAGCATTCAAAAATTATTTTATCTACCAGAAGCCCATACAGATTTTATATTTGCCATAATGGCTGAAGAGTTAGGTTTCGTTGGTTGTTTCATTGCGCTAGGTGTTTATGCTTTATTAATTTCAAGAATTTTATTTATTGCTAGAAAAGCTGAGTCTATGAGTAAGTCTTTTAGTGCCTATGTTGCTTACGGCGTGTCGATTGTCTTTTCAGCTCAACTATTTATTAATGTAGGTGTAAATATAGGTCTGTTACCGACCAAGGGATTGACCTTGCCGTTTTTAAGTTATGGCGGCAGCAGTTTGCTTATCAGCTGTATTTTAATAGGCTTAGTTTTGCGTATACATCAGGAATTAACAGCCGAGCAGAGTAGTCTTAGAGTCAAAAAGTATGGAACAAAAAGTTACCGCAATTTGGTAGGAAAACATTACTCAGGGGTGGCGGTCCGATCAACGACCACATCAACCTTAAGGCAAGCTTCAGCTAAAGGAGTTGGTTTTAATGTTTAGTGAGCGCCTAAAAAGAACAAAGAATAAAACAGTTGTTATCGCTGCCGGTGGGACTGGCGGACATGTTTTTCCAGCCTTAGCGGTCGCAGAGCATCTTACAGATAAAGGTTTTAAGGTGATATGGCTAGGCACAATAGAAGGAATTGAATCCTCAGTTGCGCCAGACAATAATATTCCATTGTGTGCATTAAATGTTGTCGGTATTCGCGGAAAATCGGTTTTTCAAAAGCTTAAGGCTCCTATCTTGATGTTTTATGCAGTATGTCGTGGGGTGCTGTTACTGAAGAAGCATCGGCCATGTTGTGTTTTGGGTATGGGCGGTTTTGCATCAGCTGCTGGAGGTTTTTCTGCTTTTTTAACGGGCGTGCCTTTGATTATTCAAGAACAAAATGCCATCGCTGGTACGACTAATCGAATATTAGCTCATGTCGCCACGAAGATTTTTACTGGTTTTCCAAGTGTTTTTATAGAGAATAAAAAATCTTTTTATTCTGGCAATCCCCTGCGAACATCTTTTTATCAGCAACTAGTTAGTGGTCGAGTTGACCGTCAGAATATGGCGGCTGAATCGAGACCGCTGAATATTTTGGTTTTAGGTGGAAGCTTAGGCGCGCATAGTTTAAATGAGGTGGTGCCATTAGCGCTGGCGTCTATAAGCGCTCAAGCTGAATTCTCTGTTAGGCATCAAACCGGAAAAAAAGATGTTGCTTCGGTCTATGAAGCTTATCAGTTGGCAAACGTTGAGGCGAAGGTCGAGGCATTTATTGATGACATTTATTTAGCTTACAGGCAGGCTGACTTGGTGATTGCAAGATCAGGGGCGTTGACAGTTAGTGAAATTGCTGCGGTAGGTGTTGCTTGCGTGTTAGTGCCTTATCCCTATGCGAGCGATAACCATCAATATGCAAATGCAGAATGGTTGGTTAATACAGGTGGTGCTATCTGCATCAGTGATGCTGATTTCACCGTTACTAATACCCAAAGTGTGCTGAGTGAATTAGTGGCCAACCGCAGTGAATTAATTGACAAAGGAAACAAAGTTAACAGTGTAGCGATGCCAGATGCGACCGACATCATTGGCAGCGCCTGTATGGGGTATACCTATGCCTGATGCAACGACATTTATTCCCGAAATGCGAAGAATAAAAGCGATTCATTTCATTGGCATTGGCGGTGCAGGAATGTGTGGAATTGCTGAAGTCTTATTGAATCAAGGCTACCAAGTTAGCGGTTCAGATATCCAAAAGACTCAAAATACAGAGCGCCTTGCCAAGTTGGGAGTATCTATCTTTATTGGTCATTCAAATAAAAATATTAGTAATGCCAATGTGGTCGTCATTTCCTCTGCAATTCATGGCGATAACTGCGAGTTATTAGCAGCTCAAAAAGCGCATCTTCCGATTGTACCAAGAGCTGAAATGTTAGCTGAATTAATGCGCTACCGACACGGTATCGCCGTTGCAGGTACGCATGGCAAAACAACTACAACAAGTTTAATTTCATCAATATTTGCAAAAGCAGATTTAGCGCCAACATTTGTGATTGGTGGTTTATTAAATAGTGCAAATGCAAATGCTCAATTAGGTAATGGTCGATACTTAATCGCAGAAGCAGATGAGAGTGATGCTTCATTTTTGCACCTTCAACCGATGGTTTCGGTAATCACAAATATTGATGCTGATCACATGGAAACTTACGGAGGAGATTTTTCTAAATTAAAGTCTACTTTTGTTGAGTTTATCCATAACTTGCCTTTTTATGGCTTAGCAGTTGTTTGTATAGATGACAAAAATGTGTCGAGTTTAATGACTGATTTTCATCGCCCGATTATTACCTATGGATTTGATGAGATGGCTGATTTTCGTCTGAGTGACTACCGCAGTCGAGGTTTAAAGACCCAATTTCTAATTAGTTATGAGGCAGTCAAATCTCCATTGCTAGTCACTTTGAATACCGCAGGTATGCATAATGCTTTAAATGCGGCTGCCGCTTTTGTGGTTGCTCAAGACGAAGGAATCGATACGGCGGTTATTTTAAATGCATTAGCAGAATTTCATGGTGTCGCCAGACGTTTTCAGGTGAAGAGTAACTTGGTTTTGAATCAACTGCCGATCACCTTGGTAGATGATTACGGACATCATCCAACAGAAGTCGAAGCTACTATTAAGGCTGCTCGTGAAAGTTGGCCCGAGCAACGTGTGGTCATGATCTATCAGCCGCATCGTTATTCGAGAACACATGATTTATATGAGGATTTTGTACGTGTCTTATCACAGGTTGATGTCTTATTGTTATTGGATGTTTATTCGGCGGGTGAGAAAGCTATTAATGGAGCTGATAGTAAAAGTTTGGCCATGAGTATTCGACAAAGAGGCGAAATAGATCCTGTGCATGTTGCAAAAAATGATGATTTATATTTACTTTTAAAAAGTATCCTGAGAGCAGGGGACACACTTATTACTCAAGGAGCCGGAGATGTCAGTAAAGTTTCTACCGATATTGTCAGTCGAAGCGATGGCAGAAATGAGGCTTAGAGAACTATTTTGATGATAAATAACGATTTGCTCAATGATTATAAAAGTCTTGCTTCCCTAAAAGGTCTTGGTCCTATTGCTGTGTTGATGGGTGGAACTGCTTCTGAACGTAAAATATCCTTAGAAAGTGGTCAAGCTGTTTTTAATAGTCTCGAGTCGATGGGCTATGAGACGGTGATTGTTGATACTGCCACCGATACTATTGAATGCTTGCAGCTAATCAAACCAGTGTTTGCGTTTATTGCGTTGCACGGTCGTGGCGGAGAAGATGGCACCGTGCAGGCTGTTCTTGAGCTATTGTCGATACCCTTTTCAGGGTCAGCAGTACTGGGTTCAGCGTTAGCGATGGATAAAGTGCGCACAAAAAACGTATGGCGTGGCTTGTCAATGCCAACCCCTCATTACCTATGTCTCAGCGATACTAGTGATTTAACTCAGGTGTTAGCAGAGCTAAATGGTGCGGCATTCGTGAAACCCGCTGAAGAAGGGTCAAGTATAGGCATGTCACTGGCCTCGTCAGTTGAAGAATTACAGCAGGCGTATCTCGACGCTACTGAGTTTGGGGTGAATATTTTTGCAGAAAAATTAATTGTTGGGCCTGAATATACCGTTGCAATATTAGACGGTTATACGTTGCCATCCATTCAGATCAAAACAGCTCGCGATTTCTATAATTTCGAAGCTAAATATAGTGATCAAGATACAGATTTTTTAGTGCCGAGCGGGTTAAGTGATAGTGAAGAAAAAAAATTACAACAGCTCGCGCGTATGGCCTTTGATAGTTTAGGTTGCAGGCATTGGGGTAGGGTCGATTTTATGCGAGACCATGTCACTGGTGAGTTTTTTTTACTCGAGGTGAATACTGTTCCTGGATTAACCTCCCATAGCCTTGTTCCTATGGCAGCTAAGGCCGCTGGTATTGATTTTAATGAGTTAATAGAAATCGTTATTGATCTCTCTTTAGCGGGTGTCGCATGAGCATTATACATCAATTCATTTTAGGTGGTCATGGGCGTAAGAATGGTCGGCGTCGTCCCGGTGCAGTACCAATACAGACAACTGTTGAAAAACAGATTAGCCAAAAAAATACTGTGCACAATATGATGGCATTGTTTATTTTTATGTTATTTATGGCCTTGTTTATAACAGCATTCAACACCATGAAAAATATGCCAACCGGTGAGATTTTTATTTCAGGTCAAACGGGTTCGCAAGTAGATTTGACCTTGCAGGGTGTATCTGAAAAAACCCTTTTGTCTTTAGTTAAAGACGACATAAATGAGGGATTTTGGCAACTTAACTTAACCAGCATTAAACGCAATTTAGAGTCCCATGCGTGGGTCAGGCAGGCTGAAGTTAGGCGGCAATGGCCCAATCAATTATTTATTGGCATTGACGAGTATGTTCCTGTGGCACGCTGGAATGATCATTACTTGTTAACAACGACGGGTAATATTGTCCTGCCTCAATCAATTTTACCTTTTAGCCATTTGCCCATGCTAAAGGATCAGGGTCTCACAGCTACAAATAATTTATCTAAAGCTAATAAAATAAAAGATATGATTTCTTGGTTTAATTTTTTCCAACAGCCTCTGATTCTTCACGGTTTAACTGTGACTGAGCAAAGTAGATCTGCTCAAGGTGAAATGATTTTAGTTTTAAATGACGCCATCACATTAATGCTAGGAGCTGATGATATTAAGTTGCGTTTCGAGCGATTATTGGCATTACTTGAAACATCATTTATACATAAATTAACCGTGATAAATAAAATTGATCTGCGTTATTCCAACGGAGTGGCTGTATCAGAGCACGAGCAAGTTATTAAGTCGTCTATGTATATTGGCCAAGTTGCACATCAATGAAGTCATTAAGAGTGATGGAATTTTAAATGAATAATTGGAGAGAGAAAATGTCTAACCCTACGGCAAGAAAAATCATAGTTGGTTTGGATATAGGGACTTCAAAAGTAGTAGCTATTGTCGGCGAAGAGAATGAGGACGGTGAAATTGAGATCATAGGTCTAGGTTCTAATCCTTCTAAAGGGCTTAAAAAAGGCGTTGTAGTCAATATTGAATCTACCGTTCAGTCGATTAAACGAGCTGTTGAGCAGGCTGGATTGATGGCGGGTTGTCAGATTTATTCTGTTTATGCTGGTATAGCTGGCAGTCATATTCGAAGTTTAAATTCACACGGTATTGTTGCCATTCGTGAACGCGAAGTTAAGCGAGCAGATATTGATGGAGTTATTGATGCTGCACGCGCAGTAGCAATTCCTGCAGATCAAAAGATTCTGCATGTGTTACCACAAGATTACCTTATCGACACACAGGATGGCGTAAAAGAGCCGTTAGGAATGTCCGGTGTCCGTTTAGAGGCTAAGGTTCACTTGGTTACCTGTGCTGTAAATGCAGCTCAAAACATAGAAAAGTGTATAGAGAAATGTGGCCTGCATGTTGAAAATATTATTCTTGAGCAGTTGGCTTCAAGTTATTCCGTTCTTACAGACGATGAACGCGAGCTTGGCGTTTGTTTAATTGATATCGGCGGTGGCACCACTGACATTGCTGTTTTTACAGCAGGAGCCATTCGCCATACGGCAAATATTCCTATTGCAGGCGATCAAGTCACCAATGATATTGCAATGGCTTTACGGACACCAACTCAGTACGCCGAAGATATAAAAATTAACCATGCGTGTGCGTTGATACAGTTTGTTGCAGATCTTGATGAGACTATAAAAGTTCCGAGTGTCGGAGATAGACCGCCTAGAGATTTGTCACGACAATCATTGGCCGAGATCGTAGAGCAGCGCTATGTTGAATTACTAGGTTTAGTTCAGGCTGAACTGCGCCGAAGTGGTTATGAAGACTTAATTGCTGCAGGGATTGTGTTAACGGGAGGCTCCTCAAAAATGGAGGGTGTTGTCGAGTTAGCGGAAGAGATTTTTCATGTGCCAGTTAGATTAGGTTCTCCAGTAGGTATTATTGGCTTAAAAGATGTGGCTGAAAATCCTATTCATGCAACGGGTGTTGGTCTTCTGCATTATGGTTTCAAAGAGTTCAATGAATCTCAGAGCTTCAGCTCATCAGGTCAGGCCACTGACCTGATAACAAAGGTCAAGTCTTGGTTTAAAAACAATTTTTAATTAATTATTTATTTTAATAAAGTTATAACGTTCCTGAGGGGGAAATATTATGTTCGAACTAGTTGATAATTTACCACAAAATGCAGTAATAAAAGTTGTTGGTGTGGGCGGCGGTGGTGGTAATGCCGTTAAACATATGATCAATAATAATATTGACGGTGTCGAGTTTATTTGTGCAAATACCGATTCGCAGGCTTTAGCTGATATGGCTGCTAACACGGTGCTTCAACTTGGCAGTACTATTACTAAGGGATTGGGTGCAGGTGCTAATCCTGATGTTGGTCGTCAGGCTGCGCTTGAAGATCGAGATCGTATTGCTGAAATCATTGGTGGTGCTGACATGATATTTATCACGGCAGGCATGGGTGGCGGAACGGGGACGGGTGGTGCCCCTATAATTGCTGAAGTCGCAAAAGAGATGGGCATCTTAACGGTTGCCGTTGTGACTCGACCGTTTAAATTTGAAGGTAAAAAACGTTTAGAACATGCCGAGAGTGGTATCCGCGAGTTACAACAGCATGTCGATTCATTAATAACTATTCCAAATGAGAAGTTGTTAGCAGTAATGGGCAAAAATACGAGCTTACTCGACGCTTTTAAATCTGCGAATGATGTATTATTAGGTGCTGTACAAGGAATAGCCGATTTAATTATACGTCCTGGAATGATCAATGTGGATTTTGCTGATGTTCGCACCGTGATGTCTGAAATGGGCATGGCTATGATGGGGACAGGTGTTTCTCGCGGTGAAGCAAGAGCGCGTGAAGCGGCAGAAGCCGCTATTCGGAGCCCCCTCTTAGAAGATGTCAATCTGCAAGGGGCGAGAGGTATTTTAGTGAATATTACAGCTGGCATGGACCTTTCGTTGGGTGAATTTGCCGAAGTAGGCGAAACTATCGAAGAGTTTGCCTCTGACAATGCAACGGTAGTCGTGGGCACGGTTATAGACCCTGAAATGACGGATGATTTAAAAGTGACCGTTGTCGCGACAGGTTTAGGTGAGCCCGTTTCTTCTGGAGGTATAGCTCCGACATCGGTGCCTCCCAGAGTCAGGCCCCGTAGGCCTCAGATCAATTATGACGAGCCGACTGCGTTTAGAAATGAGGCGAGCAAAACAGAAAATTCGGTGGTTTCATATTCATCAAAGCCGGCATCTGTGTCAACTGATACGGTGAATACGCCTGCAAAATCGGTCGAAATTTCAGCAGGTAAAGATTTGGATTTGTTGGATATTCCAGCATTTTTGCGTCGCCAAGCGAACTAATTGGTGCGTAATGGCGATTTGACTGGTTTTAAAAGGCGTACATTCTGTGAACTCATCGTATTTAGTTGACTGGCAAATTTAGGTGAGTTCTGCTAGGATCCGCGCCCGAAATCAATAATTTTGGTCTTGGCTAACATAATCTATCGGCAACATTGAGTAGTAATTGAAAGACTGAGAGAAACCATCAAATAATCCGAAAATCAGGTGAGCCATGATACGACAAAGAACATTAAGGAACAGCATTCGTGCGACTGGTGTCGGTCTTCACTCAGGTAAAAAGGTTTATTTGACCCTTCGTCCAGCAGCCATCAATACCGGTATCATTTTTCGTCGTGTCGATTTAGATCCGATGGTTGAAATACCGGCTACCGCTGAAAATGTAGGTGACACAACGCTTTCCACGACGCTTATCAAAGACGGTGTGCGTATTTCCACTGTTGAACATTTGCTATCAGCAATGGCAGGGTTAGGTATAGACAATGCGTACGTTGAAATGAGCGCTGCTGAAGTGCCTATTATGGATGGCAGTGCCGGACCGTTCGTTTTTTTACTGCAATCTGCAGGAATTGAAGAGCAATCAGCCGCTAAAAAGTTTATACGTATTAAGCGTGAAATTAAGGTTGAAGAGGATGATAAGTTTGCGAGTTTTTCACCTCGTAACGGCTTCAAGGTAACGTTTACTATTGACTTTGATCATCCTGTGTTTCGTGGTCGACCAGCACGCGCAGAAGTTGATTTTTGTTCTACGTCCTTTGTTAGAGAGGTCAGTCGGGCGAGAACTTTCGGCTTTATGCATGAAATGGAGCACCTTCGCTCGAAAGGCCTCGCTCGAGGGGGCAGTGTTGACAATGCTATCGTCGTTGATGATTACCGCATTTTGAATGAAGACGGTCTGCGTTATGAAGATGAATTTGTTCGTCATAAGGTGCTAGATGCCATTGGCGACCTTTACTTGTTGGGTAACAGTTTAATCGGTGAGTTTAAAGCCCATAAATCAGGCCATGCGCTCAACAACAAATTACTTAGAGCGTTAATCGCGCAGCAAGATGCCTGGGAAGTGGTCACATTCGAGGACTCAGAAAAGTCACCTATTACATTTGCATCCCCTGTGATGGCGGTCTAATTTGTGCCAAGCCTATCTTGGTCTTTAGCAAAGTAAATAATAAAATCAGTAAAATCAATAACTTGATTTTTATCTTCATTAAAAACGTATTTTTTTTGTTGAAAAAGTCAGTGTTTCTAACGAAAATCAACAAAAATCTTTGCAAAAAGGTAAAATTCTGTTATTTTCTTAATATGATAATTGGTTAAAATTTAACCAATAAGTAATTATTGCAGAGATCCTCGATGAAATTGATTTTCTTACCTGGGCCGGGTGCTCAATCAACGACCTTAGACACCTCTAGGTCGGCCCATAAGGCAATTTTCCTGGTTATTTTACTTCTACCCTTTATTGCTGGTGCAGGCTTAGTGTGGCTTTTGAGCGTCTCAGAGCGCAGTGAAATTGGCCGTCAGATGTTATTGCAATGGCGGGCGCAGCTTAGTGAACAAGAGTCGATCGTCAATCTAGCGCAAACTCAAATTAGTGATGAATTGTCGGGCATTACTCTTAAAGTTGCTGAATTAGAGGCGCGCGTAATCCGGTTAGATGCACTTGGTGAGCAGGTGGCTATAACTGCGCAATTAGACAATGGAGAATTTGATTTTAGTCTTCGCCCAGCCCTTGGTGGGCCCAGAAATGGCCGTGTAACAAGTGATTTAATTGCTATCAACACTGATCTACCCTTAACAAAAATGCTGGCAAATTTAAGTTCTCATGTCGCCAAAAGCGAACAGGAATTAATATTATTAGATGAGCAATTGGCGGCTAAAGAACTGCGCGTAGAGGCCTTTATTACAGGGAAACCGATTAAAAAAGGCTGGATGTCATCATCCTATGGTCATCGAATCGATCCCTTTAGTGGGCGTAAAGCTTGGCACGATGGTGTTGACTTTGCAGGCGCCGATGGTTCCGATGTCATCGCGGTTGCCGGGGGCATTGTCATCGATGCAAGTTCTCGCGGAGGGTATGGGACGTTTGTTGAATTGAATCATGGTAATGGGTATGTCACGCGCTATGCGCATAATCGTTCGCTAAACGTCCAAGTCGGCGATATCGTTGAAAAAGGACAAGTAATTGCCTTAATGGGTAGCAGTGGCCGTTCAACGGGTCCGCATGTGCATTTTGAAATTCTTAGGAACGGTAAGTCCGTCAATCCTGAGCGGTATATTTATCGAGCAAGTCTTTAGATTTCCATCACTTTAATCTTCCGCTTTTCTGTGTAGCAAGTTTGGCATTCAAAATACATTCTTGTGTCTTATTTGCCCCTCAAGTCCAGTCAACATTCTCCTTTAACGTGCTATGCTTATCTTATTTATGCTGTTCATTTTTTCTAGTATCAACAGCGTTATCGATACGGAACCTTTTACTGATTAGTATGTTTAAAAGGTTGCCGCGGTAGATTTTATGCCGATAAATAACCAGCAGAATTAACGAGACGAAAGACCAGTTATGATTGTTAAAACAGTTAAAAAAATATTTGGTTCACGTAATGATCGAGAGCTTAAGCGGATGTCAAAGACGGTGGCTAAAGTCAACGCCTTAGAAGATGAATACCGTGCTTTTTCAGATGCTGAATTATTAGCAAAAACAGCTGAATTTAAACAAGCCGTTTTAAACGGTAAAAGTATAGAAAAGTTAATACCTGAAGCCTTTGCCACGGTAAGAGAGGCGGGCTCTAGAAGTTTGGGTATGCGTCACTTTGATGTGCAGTTGTTGGGTGGAATTTCGCTTCACGAAGGGCGTATTGCTGAAATGCGAACTGGCGAAGGTAAAACTTTAGTTGCGACCTTGCCGGCTTACTTAAATGCTTTGGCAGATCAGGGCGTGCATATTGTGACGGTTAATGACTATTTGGCTGAAAGAGATGCTAACTGGATGCGCCCACTGTATGAATTTCTTGGTTTGACGGTTGGTATTATTCAGTCCGGTCAAGCAATGGAAGATAAGCGAGCAGCTTATGCGGCCGACATCACTTATGGCACAAATAATGAGTTTGGCTTTGATTACTTACGTGATAATACGGCCTTTAGCTTAGAGGACCGTGTTAGTCGTGGTACTTACTTTGCTATCGTCGATGAAGTTGACTCAATATTAATTGATGAAGCCAGAACGCCATTAATCATTTCAGGTCCAACAGAAGACAGTTCAGCATTGTATAAACGTATGAAAGCGATTGCTCCTCGCTTGCAGCGAGCCACTGATCCTGAGTCAACAATTGAGCAAGACTCGCAGTTTGCAGATGATGGGCACTTTATCCTTGACGAGAAACAGCGCAGTGTCGACCTAACAGAAATAGGCCATGAGTTTGTTGAAGAGATATTAATTGACGAGAAGCTTCTTGATGAGGGTGAGAGCCTTTATTCGACAGGTAATTTAAACTTACTGCATCATGTGACGACGGCTTTGCGTGCACTCCATTTGTTTCAGCGCAACGTCGAATACATTGTTCAAGACAGTAATGTTGTTTTAATTGATGAGCATACAGGTAGAACAATGCTAGGTCGTCGTTTGTCAGATGGTCTGCATCAGGCATTGGAGGCGAAAGAAAACCTTAATATTCATGCAGAAAGCCAGACCTTGGCTTCGACGACATTTCAAAACTATTTTCGTCTTTATCAAAAGCTAGCTGGCATGACAGGTACGGCTGACACTGAAGCACCTGAATTCCATCAGATTTACTCGTTGGATGTAATTGTCATTCCAACCAATAAGCAAACCATACGTGAAGATCGTAATGATCTAATTTTCATGTCTGTTGAAGAAAAATATGCAGCTGTGGTCGAAGATATAAAAAAAACCTTAGAAGGCGATGCGCCAATTCTTGTGGGTACTGCATCGATAGAAACTTCAGAACAGTTATCGAAATTTCTTAATAAGGCAAAAATTGAACACAACGTTTTGAATGCTAAGTTTCACAAAAGCGAAGCAAAAATAATTGCCGAAGCAGGCCGGCCAGGCGCATTAACGATTGCCACCAATATGGCTGGTCGCGGAACAGATATTGTATTGGGAGGTAATTTAGATGCCGAGTTACTAGCGCTCGATACGGACAACGAAAAAAAAATAGCTGCCCATAAAAGAGATTGGCAATTGCGGCAGGAAAAAGTGCTAGCTGCCGGTGGTTTGCATATATTTGGTACTGAAAGGCATGAATCTAGACGGATAGATAATCAACTTCGTGGTCGCTCTGGTCGTCAAGGTGACCCCGGTGTGACTCGGTTCTATTTATCCATGGACGACAGTTTAATGCGCATTTTTGCTTCAGATGGCGTGCGTAATTTTATGCAGCGATTGGGCATGGAGAAAGGCGAGGCCATCGAGCATAAAATGGTTTCAAATGCGATAGAAAAAGCTCAACGTAAGGTGGAAGGTCGCAATTTTGACATCCGTAAGCAATTACTCGAATACGATGACGTGGCTAATGATCAGCGTCAAATCATTTATCAGCAAAGAAATGATATTTTATTAGCTGATGATATTAGTCATATGGTTAATACGATTCGTCACGATGTAATTAATGATCATATTGATGGTTTTATACCGCCTCAAAGTATCGAGGAACAGTGGGATATTGATGGCTTAGAGTCCACACTGAAGTCTAGTTTTGATATTGATCTGCCAGTTAGGCAGTGGTTAGATCAGGATGATGAGCTCTATGAAGAAAGCTTGAGACAAAAAATCATTCAACTATTGGCGGATAAGTATCATGATAAAGCAGCCCGTTTTGGCGATGCTGCCAGGCGTTTTGAAAAACAAATAATGTTACAGATTCTTGATGGGTTATGGAAAGAGCATCTCGCTACCATGGATCATTTACGCCAAGGTATCGGTTTGCGTGGTTACGCTGGACGAAACCCTAAGCAGGAATATAAACGTGAGGCCTTCGAATTATTTCAATCGATGTTGCAAAACATGAAGTTTGAATTGATTCGATTTCTTTCTTTGGTTCAAGTTCAAGCTGAAGATGATCCCGATATTATAGAAAAACAGCGTCGAGAAGCTCAAGCTAAAGAATCGACAATTGCCAAGCATGAGCAGGCAGGCAGTTTAGTTCCCGGTGATGATGCGAGTGAAAATCAATCCGCTCAGCCCGTTTTACGGGAGGGGCCTAAAGTAGGTCGTAATGAAAAATGCCCTTGTGGGTCAGGTAAAAAATATAAGCAGTGTCATGGTCAAATAGGCTGAGTTTTTATCTTCAGTAAACGGCAGAAAACTCTGTGATCGTTAAGTTAACGGGGTAGTCCTTATGTTCCAAGAAAATCCTTTGCTGCATATTTCACCCGTTGCTGGTGTTCGTTGGGGTGTCGCTTATGCGGGTATTAAATCTTCTCCTTCAGATCCGCCTAAGAATGACTTGGCTTTGATGGAGTTAGTACAAGGAAGTGAATGTGTGGCTGTGTTTACTCAAAATGCGTTCTGTGCTGCACCGGTTACCATAGCAAAAAATAAACTGGCGGCGATGACAGCGCAGGAGAATTCTAACGCTATTTATTTGTTAGTAAATTCAGGAAATGCGAATGCTGGAACTGGAAATGACGGTCATCTTGCTGCAGAGCATAGTTGCCGCTCTGTTGCCCAAAGCATCGGCTGTGATGTTAAGCGAGTGTTACCCTTTTCCACTGGAGTGATTGGCCAATCCTTGCCGGTAGCCAAAATTGATGCAGTGAGCGACGACCTAATCAGTTCTTTATCTGCCGGGCACTGGAAATTGGCTGCCGAGGCAATGATGACAACCGATACGGTTGCCAAGGGCTTTAGTCGTAAGATGGAGGTTGATGGTAGAACAATCACTGTTTCAGGTATTTGCAAAGGCGCAGGAATGATTCGTCCAAATATGGCTACCATGTTAGCCTATGTGGCTACAGATGCCGGGATTGATCAAAAAAATTTAAAGCAATTACTGGATCATTGCGTAAAACAATCTTTCAATCGTATTACCGTCGATGGCGACACTTCCACTAATGATGCATGCGTATTAGCAGCAACGGATCAAGCTGGCGTTAAGCTTGATGATAGGCACTTCGCATGGTCTGAATTTGAATCGTTACTAACACTGTTATTTATTGATCTTGCGACCGCCATAATTCGAGATGCTGAAGGCGCATCAAAGTTCATTACTATTGATGTCAAAGGCGGTCATAATTCAGATGAATGCCTGCTGGTAGCTTATGCAGTTGCTCAGTCGCCGCTTGTAAAAACAGCTTTTTTTGCCAGTGATGCAAATTGGGGAAGGATTTTAGCCGCTGTCGGTAGAGCAGGCGTTGAGCAATTAAATATCGAAACGATTGAAATTTTTCTTGATCACTTACTTATCTGCCAGCATGGCGGTGAGGCGTCTTCATATGATGAGCAGCAGGCTATGAGCATAATGAGCCAGCAAGATATTTCAATCACTATTGACTTGCAACGCGGGGCCGTTAATGAGCGTGTTTGGACCAGTGACTTATCGTTAGATTACGTTCATATTAACGCTGATTATCGCAGTTAAGGCATCTTTGTAATGATTCATGTTGCTGTAGGTTTACTCATTAATAAACGAAGTGTTTTTATTGCTCGAAGACATCAGACTGCTCATCAGGGTGGCTTATGGGAGTTTCCAGGTGGTAAGGTTGATAAAGGTGAGACTGCTGAAGTTGCATTGTATCGCGAATTGCATGAAGAAATAGGAATCTCTGTTGATCATGCAGAACCTATTATGCAAATAAAACATGATTATAAAGATAAAAATGTTTTATTGGACGTATGGCAGATTGAACGTTATCGCGGAGAGCCTTGTGGTCGTGAAGGTCAACCTATCAGATGGTTGGCTATTGATGAATTACAAACGGTTCTGTTCCCAGCAGCCAATCAGGCAATTGTTGAATGGTTAGAAAAAAAATTCAACTGATTTAGCAGCAACTCAGTCAGTATTTATTCACCGTCTTCACTGAACACATCTTCATAGCTTGAATTACCGGCTATCTTTTTTTCTTCATTCGCCCAGCCTATAAAATCATTATTTTTACAGCGCTCTGAGCAAAAGGGTCGTTCAGGATATTTATCTGTCCATTGAATTTCAATGCTACAGTTGGGGCAGTTGGACTCAAGTACCGAAGTTGTCATAATTGCATCTCTTTTGCCAGTGCCTGATAACGCTCATGCATAGATTCAACTTGTCGATGCAGTTCGTCTAAATTGTCGCTATTATTGATCACGTCATCAGCCAATAAGCGCTTTTTTTCACCGTCCATCTGGCTTGCCATGATTGCGAGCACTTGTTGCTCAGTATTGTTGTCTCTGGCCATGGTCCTTTCCAGTTGTATTTTAGTTGGCACATCAATTAGGCATATACGCGCAGTCAATTGCCGTTGACTGGTTTCTAATAGTAGTGGGGATTCAAGAATGCGATAATTGGCTTCGCCTTTTTTATGTGGTTGGTTTAATTGCTCAAATATACGCACGCCTATTAGCGGGTGTGTTAAGCTTTCTAGCCAGATCTTTGCCTCGGGATCAGCGAAAATCATATGTCTCAGTTGGCTTCGGTCTAAATCGCCATTGGCAAGTAATATGTCTGGGCCAAATTTCTGCTCGATAGCGGCTAAGGCCTCAGAGCCAGACGCAACTATCTCTCTAGCGACGGTATCAGCATTGATTACGGTAACATGTAACGAAGAGAATTTTTTTGCTGCAGCGGTTTTCCCGCTACCTATACCGCCTGTTAGTCCTATGATTAGCATTGATGTGATTGTCCTATTGGTATAAGTTCGGTTTAATTTTATGGTTTTGATCCATCAACAGCAATGACTTCAGACAAGAAATCCATAGTTTGCTCTATTTATTCGTGTTAGATGAGTAATTATTGCCATTAAAGACCATTCTGTTGGGCAATAATGACAGTCGACGCGTTCAAGGCTTGGCCTCCTTATCTACTGGGTTTAGACTTAGGTAGGTAGTTATGCATTTGTGTTAACCAATTGCTTATTGAAGATCGTTAATTCAAGGCAATCATTTGAGTGGAGCGTGCTCGATGGACTTCATTGGGAGTCATATTTTATCAATTGATCAGTTCGAACGTGCTGATATTGACCGTATTTTTTCAGTGGCAAGAATGATGGAGCCTTTTGCTCACCGTCATCAAGTCACCAAGGTTCTTGACGGCGCCATATTAGGCAATATGTTTTTTGAGCCGAGTACGCGGACTCGAGTCAGTTTTGGGTGTGCATTTAATCTTCTTGGCGGTGAAGTCAGGGAGACCACAGGCTTTGAGAATTCAGCACTTGCTAAAGGTGAGTCCCTTTATGATACGGCTCGAGTGCTAAGCGGCTATAGCGATATTATCGCCATGCGGCATCCAGCTAAGGGCTCAGTGAGTGAGTTTGCAACAGCCAGTCGAGTGCCGGTTATTAATGGCGGCGATGGTGCAAATGAGCATCCAACGCAAGCACTGTTAGATTTATACACCATAGAAAAGGAGTTGAAAGCCAGTGGTCGAGGTCTCGATGGGTTAAGAATCGGTATGATTGGTGATTTAAAACACGGCCGCACGGTTCACTCCTTAGCGAAATTATTGTGCTCTTACAAAAATATTGATTTACAGTTGGTGTCTCCTAATGCTCTGCAGATGCCAGTTGAGTTGGTGGAATTGCTTCGTTCAGCCAATCATCGTGTCACTATCTCAGATGATTTGGCTTCGAGTATTGCTCATGTCGATATCGTTTACTCCACGCGCATTCAGGAAGAGCGATTTATTTCGCAGGAAGAGGCTGATCTTTATCGGGGTAAATTTCGTCTAAATCAATCGGTATACACTAAACACTGTGAACCGAATACAGTGATTATGCATCCCTTGCCGCGTGATTCTCGTGCCGAGGCTAATGAATTAGACAGCGACTTAAATGAAAATCCTAATTTGGCGATTTTTCGCCAGACTGATAACGGTGTAGTGCTAAGGATGGCTTTGTTTGCCTTAGTGCTTGACGTGGTCAAATTAGTTGACAAGTCAGCAAGAAATGTTAACTGGTACACGGGCAGTCGTTTTCAGTAAGTTATTGTCAAAATAAAAATGCAGATTAAAGTCATTTGATGGCCAGTTTATGCGTGATTCTCAGGTAGACGAAAGCTCTCGGTTCCCAAAAAACTTATTGGGCTCCAGTTTTATTGTGAGCGTAATGACACTCATATCTAGAGTCTTAGGCTTGGTTCGTGATGTTGTTATTGCCATTACTGTCGGGGCCACTGGTTTCGCCGATGCATTTTTTGTCGCTTTTAAAATTCCACAATTTTTACGCCGTTTATTTGCTGAAGGTGCTTTTGCTCAGGCATTTGTTCCTGTCTTGTCCGAATATCGTGAACAATATGAATCGAACGGTAATATTGCGGCCGTTAAAAGCTTAATTAACGCTGCGTGTGGTGTCTTAGGCGGTTCTTTATTGATGCTGGTTGGCCTTGTGGTCATGGCGTCACCATTAGTTACCATGTTGTTTGCTCCTGGCTTTATTCATCAGCCAGAAAAGCTTGCTATGACTGAGCACATGTTACGGATTACGTTCCCTTACTTATTGTTGATCTCTATGACAGGCTTTGCTGGCGCCATTTTGAATAGTTATGATCGTTTTGTTGTGCCAGCATTTACCCCCGTGCTGCTGAATTTATCATTAATTGGTTTTGCCTTATTTGCAACCCCCTTTTTTACAACGCCTGTTTATGCCTTGGCTTGGGCAGTATTATTTGCAGGTTGCCTGCAGCTGTTATTTCAGTTGCCTTTTTTACATCAATTAGACCGTTTGCCTAAGCCTCGATGGGATACAAAGCATGCGGGTGTGAAAAAAATTGCGCTGCTGATGTTGCCGGCAATCTTTGGCGTTTCAGTGAGTCAGATTAATTTATTGTTGGATACGGTGCTGGCCTCGTTTTTACCGACTGGCAGCGTTTCATGGTTGTATTATTCAGACCGCCTTGTAGAGTTACCGTTAGGTGTATTTGGCATCGCTATTGCCACTGTGATTTTGCCCAGTTTGTCTCGACTTCAACTGCAAAAATTAACGGTGAAAAGCGATACGGACGAGCGGGCTCACTTAGCCGCCTCGGCGACCCAGTTTCGTGAAACTTTAGAGTGGGCTTTGCGTTCTATCACTGTGGTAGCGGTTCCTGCGACGGTTGGTTTGTGGTTGCTGGCGGCGCCTATTTTATTTACTCTTTTTCAATACCAAGCAATGACCGCAATTGATGTGAGCATGGCGGCCTTAAGTCTTCAGGCTTATAGTTTAGGGCTCACGGCTTTTATGGCAATTAAGGTATTGGCGACAGGGTTTTTTGCTCGTCAAGATATGAAAACACCCGTCAAGGTTGGCATTATTGCAATGGTAGCTAACATGATTTTTAACCTTATTTTTGTCTATTTATTGCATGATAACTTTCAGCTAGGTCATGTTGGTTTGGCGTTGGCGACCAGTTTGTCGGCATGGTTAAATGCAGCATTGCTGTACCGAGGGCTTGTGAGGGATGATGCCCTCTTAGTCAGTGGGTCCTGCGGGGAGCGAGTACGCTTATTATCCGCAAATTATTGGCGTTTATTGTTAAGAATTGTCTGCGCGGTTGCTTTTATGCTGGCAGTACTCTTGCCGCTATTACCTACGGAGCAATTATGGCTGACGGGAAGCTGGTTGACTCGAAGTAGCTATTTAGTGACTATAATTTTTTCTGGTTTTTTCAGCTATGGCTTAGCATTGTGGCTAATGGGTGTAAGGGCGGTCGATTTCAAGCCGCCAGTATAAATTTGATGCAGGCTGTGATCGGTTGTTAAAAGGCAGTTTTTTCTTGCTATCTCAGTATATAATTAATGGCTATCACGGTTGTTGAGATTGCGACATTGCAGTCAAGACCATCGCGGCGTTGGAGAGGTGTGTGGAGCTAGTTCGTGGTATTCATAATTTAAAACCTAGTCATGGGCGTTCAGCGTCCGGCCAGGCGGGAACCGTATTGACTATTGGTGCTTTTGATGGACTGCATCGAGGCCACCAATCGGTGCTCAATCATTTGAGATTTCGTGCTGCAGAAGTTGGTCTGCCCTCTGTGGTCGTAACCTTAGAACCATTGCCGCGCGAATACTTTTCTCCATTAGCCGCGCCGCCAAGATTAATGAGCTTCCGCGAAAAATTTGAGGGTATGGCTGCGTTAGGTATCGACCGTGTCATTTTAGTTCGATTTAATGATGCTATGCGAAATATGGAAGCTACAGAATTCATTGAGAGAGTTTTTGTCAAGCATTTGAATGCGAGACATATTGTGGTTGGCGATGATCTTCGTTTTGGTCGAGACGGCGGTGGTGATTTTGATTTATTAGCACGTTTAGCCATTAAGCATGATTTTAGCGTTGAGGATACCGCCACTTTAGCTTTTAATAGTCAGCGCGTATCCAGCACACGAATTCGAGAGTTGTTGGAATTAGGTGAATTTTCTGAGGCTGAAAATTTGCTGGCAAGGCCTTATAGCATTGCAGGAAAAGTAGTTTATGGTCAGCAATTGGGCCGTCAGTTAGGCGTGCCTACTGCGAATGTTGAGTTACATCGATTAAGAGCGGCAATGTCAGGTGTCTATACCGTAGAAGTTGCAATAGGCACTGATAATAAGACATGGTTGCCTGGGGTGGCAAATGTTGGCTGTCGACCGACTGTTGATGATTCTATAAAAGCGATTTTAGAAGTGCACCTACTGGACTTTGATCAAGACATATACGGTAACCGTATAGAAGTAAGATTTCGTGAAAAGATACGAGATGAGAAAAGGTTTGATTCATTGGATTTATTAAAAACCCAAATTCATCGAGACGTGAGTACCGCGAGAAATTATTTTTCTCACCCAAGCCAATAAGGATTGAAGTTGTATTTATGAGTGACGATACTAAGAACCAATACAAGCATACGTTAAACTTGCCAAAGACTTCGTTTGCTATGAAAGCCAACCTTGCTCAGCGCGAACCCGAGCGATTGAAGTCATGGAACAAAGCCGATGTTTACGGCCAAATACGCGCTAAATTTGCTAATCGTGAAAAATTTATTTTGCATGATGGCCCCCCCTATGCCAATGGTGACATTCATATTGGTCATTCAGTCAATAAGATTTTAAAAGATATTATTATTAAATCGAAAACGTTGCAGGGTTTTGATGCGCCCTATGTGCCAGGCTGGGATTGTCATGGTTTACCTATTGAGCATAAAGTCGAGACTAAGATTGGTAAGGCAGGTGTTAAAGTTGACCATCAAGTCTTTCGTCAAAAATGTCGTGATTATGCGGCCCGTCAAGTTGACGGACAGCGAAAAGATTTTATTCGTTTAGGTGTGCTTGGTGATTGGCAAAACCCTTACTTAACCATGAACTTCAAAACTGAAGCTGACATTGTTAGATCTTTAGCAAAGATTATTGATAATGGTCATTTAGTTCGAGGTTTTAAACCAGTGTATTGGAGTGTCGTCGGTGGTTCGGCTTTAGCAGAAGCTGAAGTTGAATACCAAGATAAGGATTCGTTTTCGATCGATGTAGCTTTTTCTATCGTTGCCGAGGATAAACTGATTGACGCTGTGCCCAATCTCGAAGGTGTAGGTCCTGTCAGTGTTGTGATTTGGACGACAACACCTTGGACGTTGCCAGCAAATCAGGCGGTCTGCTTGCATCCTGAATTAGATTACGTTGTGGTTGAATGTGAATTGAATGGCAGTCAGCAACGTTTGCTAATGGCCGAAGCCTTGCATGAATCCGCTCTTCGCCGATTCAAAGTTGACGCGTTCAGAGTCGTGGGACACTGTGAAGGCGCTGCATTAGAAGGGTTGATTCTTCAGCATCCTTTTTATGATAAGCAGGTACCACTCATTTTAGGTGATCATGTGACCACTGAAGCAGGAACCGGATGTGTTCATACCGCGCCCGATCATGGTGTCGATGATTTTATGGTTGGTAAAAAGTATGATTTAGGAACTTTAAACTTAGTCGCCGATAATGGCGTTTATCAAGAAAGTACGCCGCTGTTTGCTGGGCAACATGTGTATAAGGTTGAGCAAGCTATTATCGACACATTGCAGCAACAGCAGCGGCTATGCGCAGTTGAAACAATCCATCACAGTTATCCGCATTGTTGGCGAACTAAGACACCGTTAATTTACCGTGCAACACCACAGTGGTTTATTGGTATGTCAGAGCAGGATTTACTGACAAAGGTTAAGGCGGCAGTTGAGGGGGTGCAATGGATTCCTGACTGGGGTTATGCTCGAATTAATGGAATGTTAGAAAGTAGTCCCGATTGGTGCATTTCTCGTCAACGGACTTGGGGTGTTCCGATAACTTTATTTGTTAACAAAGTCACTCAAGAAATTCATCCAGAGAGCTCCCGTTTAATAGCTGAGGTGGCAGAGAAGATAGAACAAAAGGGCATCGACGCTTGGTTTGACCTAGACCCTGCCGAATTGCTGGGAGCTGAGGCTGATCAATACACTAAAGTAAGTGATACCCTCGATGTCTGGTTTGACTCAGGGGTGACGCATTATTCGGTGTTAAAAAATACTGAGGGTCTATCTTTTCCAGCTGACCTTTATTTAGAGGGCTCAGATCAGCACCGTGGTTGGTTCCAATCGTCATTAAAAACTTCTATCGCCATGACGGGGTTACCTCCATATAAAGCGGTGCTCACTCACGGTTTTGTGGTTGACGCCCAAGGCAAAAAAATGTCTAAGTCACAGGGCAACATTGTCGCCCCACAAACCGTTATGAATGAACTAGGCGCTGATGTGTTGCGGTTGTGGGTGGCAGCAACTGATTTCAGTGGCGAAATGAGTGTGTCGAGTGAGATTTTAAAAAGAGTTTCCGATTCCTATCGACGTATACGCAACACGGCTCGATTTTTATTGTCAAATCTAGATGGCTTTGATCCAACACAAGATTTGATTGATGATGACAATTTGTTGTTATTAGATCGATGGATTATTACTCGTGCGTATGAGTTACAAGAAGAAATTCTGACTGCTTACAATGAGTATCAATTGCATACTATTTATCAAAAATTACATAACTTTTGCGTGGTTGAGTTGGGCAGCATTTATCTTGATATTATTAAAGACCGTCAGTATACCTGTCAGGAAAACAGCTTAGCTCGTCGTTCTGCCCAGACTGCCTTATTTCATATTATTGAAGCCTTCACTCGTTGGATAGCGCCAATTTTATCGTTTACAGCTGATGAGTTACACGAGAATATTCCAGGGCAGCGCAGTAATAATATATTTATCGAAGAGGTATACGCGGGTGTCACTCATTTATTAGATAATGATAAGCAAGAAACCGAACTTATGAATACCTTATGCAAGGTAAAAGAGGCGGTCAATAAGGCGTTAGAGGCCGAGCGAGCTAAGGGGCTAATTGGTGGTTCGCTCGAAGCTAACATCACGCTTTATGCAGGAGAGCAATTAGCCGCTCAGCTTATACGAGTTGGCGACGAGTTGCGGTTTATATTGATTGCATCGGCAGTGACTATTATCAGTGATCGGCCATCGCCTTCTTCAGCGATTGCAACAGAATTGGCAGATTTGTCGTTGTCGGTAAGTAAAAGCGAACATAAGAAATGTGTCCGGTGTTGGCATCACACAAGCGAAGTCGGACATATGGACGATCATCCGGAACTTTGCCAGCGTTGCGTTGAAAATGTCGAGGGTGTAGGTGAATTGAGGCTGTTCGCCTAATGAAGATAAGTCATATTGGTTTAAGTATCAGGCATTATTATTTGTTCGTGCTGTTCATTATTGTGCTCGATCAACTGACAAAATATTGGGTGCAAGTCAGTTTTTTCGAGACGCAACGATTACAGCTATTGCCATTCTTTGATTTGACCTTGGTTTATAATGAGGGAGCAGCATGGAGCTTTCTAAGTGATGCTGGGGGTTGGCAACGGTGGCTGTTTACGGCAATCTCTTCGCTAGTGAGTGTTGTGCTTATTGTCTGGATTAGCCGATTAGAGCGTCATCAAGTGTGCTTATTGGTCGCTTTAAGTTGTATTTTAGGCGGTGCTATTGGTAATCTCATCGACCGTGTTTTATTGGGCAAGGTGGTCGACTTTGTGCTTTTTTACTATGAAGGCCACTATTTTCCTGCCTTTAATGTGGCTGATGCAGCGATAACAATAGGTGCTTTCTTTATGTTGTTGGACATGTATTTTGATGATAAGCGAGAGTCTGTTGATGAAGAATGACCAAACTATTCCAGTAACAGGCGTGGGTGAGCGCAGTCGAGTATTATTGCATTTCGCACTAAGATTAGAGTCAGGTGTCGTGATTGATACTAACTTCGATGCATCGCCGGTTGACTTTGTTGTTGGTGACGGCAATATGTTTGAGGCTTTTGAGCAGTCTATGTTCGGCCTTAAAGCCGGTGAAAAAAAGACCACGACGATACCTGCCGAGTCAGCTTTTGGTGTTGCCAATCCTGAAAACATTCATCGTTTCCGTCGCCATGAAATAGAACCTATGGTGGCTGATCAGCCCGACAGTCTAGCAGCAGGTTTAATGCTTACCTTTGCTGATGCGGGCAACGGTGAGCTAGCGGGGGTCGTTGATCGGGTAGAGTCAGAAGCTGTGTATGTTAATTTCAATCACCCGTTGGCAGGCCATGATATTATTTTTGATGTGCATGTGATTAGCGTGGAAAATCAATGACAGACCCCATTAAGCCAACCGTATTTAACCAGGATGCCCCGTCTCTGATCGCAAGTTCAGCCAATGTAACGCTGGCCAACCCCAGAGGGTTTTGTGCGGGTGTTGATCGTGCCATCGACATCGTTAATAGAGCACTTGATGTGTTCGGCGCTCCTATTTATGTGCGTCATGAGGTGGTTC
>DDED01000153.1:36706-37196 GCA_002336035.1 Cellvibrionales bacterium UBA1963 | reverse complement strand
GTCATGAGGTGGTTCATAATAAGTACGTAGTCGATCGACTACGGGAGAGAGGTGCAATTTTTGTTGATGAGTTATGTCAAGTGCCTGACGATATGGTGGTTATCTTTAGTGCACATGGCGTTTCTCAAGCCGTCCGTAAAGAAGCTCATCAAAGGGCGTTAAAAGTTTTTGATGCAACGTGCCCCTTAGTCAGCAAGGTACATATGGAAGTTGTTCGGCACAGTCGTGCTGGCCAAGAATGTATTCTTATTGGCCATCACGGTCACCCTGAGGTCGAGGGAACCATGGGCCAGTACGATTCCAAAAATGGCGGTATGATGTACTTAGTTGAAACAGCTGATGATGTTATGCAACTCAAAGTAAACGATCCCGAGCAGCTTTATTACGTGACACAAACAACCTTATCAATGGATGACACGGCAATTGTTATTGATGCTCTTAGAAAGAAATTTCCAAGTATTTGCGGTCCAAAAAAAGATGATATTTGTTA
>DDED01000153.1:16832-36385 GCA_002336035.1 Cellvibrionales bacterium UBA1963 | reverse complement strand
GATATTTGTTATGCGACACAAAATCGACAGGATGCTGTTCGCGAATTGTCTCGTCAATGTGATCTGCTTTTAGTGGTTGGATCATCCACTAGTTCAAATTCAAATCGACTCTGTGAATTGGCCCAGCGATTAGGAACTGAATCGTATTTAATTGACTGTGCTACTGATATTAAACCTCAATGGCTAGTGAACAAGGTTTCTATTGGTGTATCGGCAGGTGCATCTGCTCCCGAGGTTTTAGTTGATGAAGTGCTGGCTTACCTGCAATCTCTTGGTGCGAATCAGATCAAACAACAAATAGGTATTCCAGAAAACATTACGTTTTCCATGCCAAAAGAATTACGCCCATCTGTTAAATAATCTTTTAAGATTCAGTTCACATTCTGCGGATTTTTTATCTTTTAATTGAGTCCAAGTTCAAGTTTTTCGCGACTTTATAAATTTATAGTCGCCACTGCACCTATTCTTTGAATCTATCACTTTAGACGTGCGTCTATTAAAAAACGAATGGGTTACATGCTATGTTAATGATGTTGAAGTTTCATCGGGGATTTACATTATTTGAGTTAATGGGTGTGCTATCAATTATTGGTTTACTTGTAATGATTGGTTCGGTCAATTTAATTCAAGTAATGAATGATCAGGCGGTAAGAACTGTTCGAGACCGGTTTTCTCACGCTGTTCACTTTGCTCGTGCAGAGGCCATTTATAGTCAACAATTTATTACTATTTGTCCGAGTTCAGATCAATCTATCTGTGGTGATGATTGGTCTAATGGGTGGATTATATTTGTTGATGACAATGGCTCTGGACTAAGAGAAAGTGAGCAAGAACGTCTTATTAATGTTGCTTCGGGTGAAAGCGCTGTGGTGATGAATGGCAATAGTGAACAACAGCATATTATGTTCAATCCTTCCGGAAGACATCTTGGTGAAAGTCAATTTTTTGATATTTGTTTAAGTCATTATGAATATCAACAGACTTCCCGGCGGATAAAATTGACTTCATCAGGTAGTTTATATTATCCAGTTGATAGTATGAGCGAGAATTGTAATGCATAGCGCACACCATTATTCTGTCAAAAGTGTTGGTAGGCGACTGTCAATTCAGGAATGCAAGCAGCAGGGTTTCTTGTTAATAGAAGCGATGATAGCGATGTTTATTCTCGCCATTGGAGTCTTAGGCATGGCTAGCTTACAAACCATGAGCATTCGCTATGTACAGAATGCTTATTTTATTAGCCAAGCGAATATCGCTGTAGCGGACATGGCAGATCGAATGCGCATAAATAAATTGTTTATGGTTGACGGCGGGATGACTGCCTATCAATTTGACGGCAATATAGATCAAAATGTTGTGCAATGTATTTCCCCTACGGCTTTATGCACCGCAGCACAACTGGCGAGCTATGAGCTACATCAATGGCAACAAGGTTTACAATCGCATCGCCTCCCTTTAGTAAAAGGGTTAATTGACATTGATGACACCAGTAGTACACATTTGGCTGTTATTTGGGACCAAAACAGAGACGGCCAGCTAGATCACTCCTGTTCAGTCGTTTCAAATGATGGTTGTGTTGAATTATCGATTCAGCTATGAGGGACTCTTTTTATCGAAGCGGCCGAACACCTCAACAATTTGGCTTTTCTATAATTGAATTCATGATAGCGATGACGATTGGGTTATTGGTCTTGATGGTTGCTGTTCAGATTGTTATATCGAGTCGTCGTGCGTTAGATGTGGTTCACGGTCAATTAATTGCCCAGCAAGCGGGTCGCTTCGGCTTACATTTTATCAGCCAGTCAACCCGATTAGCAGGGTTTATAAATGTCGGCGAATTAACGGCTTTAGAGGGCGATATTTATGCCGCTGAATTAGTCAATAGATTAGCTGTTGATGAGCAGTGGGTGGGCACTGCTTTATTTCAATCGCAAGCCGTTATTGTTGGCAGTGACAGTACAGATGCAAATCTTTTCCAGGCTAATTCTAATAATGATAGTTTTAGTTTACGGCTAAAAGGTTCAAATGATGAAAGCTTATTAGATTGCAGTGGTGTTGCCGTTGCAGCGACACAAATATCAGTCATGACCTTTTATATTGATACAAACAGACAGCTACGTTGTGCCGTTCTAGAAAATAATATTTCACGTAATGTGGTACTTGTTGAAGGTGTTTATGCTATGCAATTGCTTTATGCCGTAAGCCGGATTAATGGCCAACAAAAAACCTATGGTTATGTCAATGCAAGTCAGATGGAGTTGAGTGATTGGGAAAACGTAAAAGGGGTCAAGTTAGGTTTGTTGACTCAGTCAGATAACAGCCCTCTTGAAGGAGCGTCTGACGCTATTTTGTTATTAGATACCATGGTTGATATTTCTGGTTTAGATAATGGCCATGTTTATCAGACCTACATTCAGACGATTGCACTTCGTAACCAGGTAAGCAATGAATAAGGTTATTCCAACCCTAGGAATATGTCAGATGGGCGTTGCAAAACGAGAGCAAGGTATGGTGTTAATATTTTCAATGGTAATATTAATTTTAGTCACAATGCTCGGTATGGCAACGCTAAATATTGCGAGCCTTGAGCAGAAAATGGTAGTCAAAATGCAGGATTCTAATATAGCTCTGCAGTCTGCTGAATCGATATTAAGTGAGTGTGAAAATTATTTGCGAGAAACAACAACGGTTGATCTGGAGCAACGCGATAAGACAAGTGAATTAATAGGCTTAATTAATGAGGCGTACCGTATTATTGATGTGAATCAGATGCCTAAACAATGGTGGTTAGATCAAGGGTTCTGGCTTCAACATGGGTTTAGCTCGAAGCAGGCTAGCTTGAGACCCTCAGATGATGAACTCTACAAGCCAGCTTTATCACCCAGGTGTATTATTGAATATATTGGTAATGGTGCGAGTGCCATGGATTCGGACACCTCACTTTATCGAGGGTCGAACTCAGCTGATGCTAAGTTAATTTATCGAGTCACTGCATTTTCTTATGGCGCTTCAACTTTAAGCCAATCGATTATACAAAGTCATTTTATAAAACATTGATGAATAGTCTGCTGATGAGAAAGTTTTTACTTTTTATGGTATTTATTTTACTCGATGCAAAATTATTTGCGTTGGAGTTAAGCGATCTGCCACTATTTGTTTCAACGGCCGTTCCCGCAAATGTAATTGTCTCTATGGACGACTCAGGAAGTATGGCATGGGGTTTTATGCCTGATAAAGTGGCTTCAAGCTGGCGGCAGATTTACTATCGATCAGCGAGTTTTAATAAGATTTATTATGATCCGCTTATTACTTATCAACCGCCCAATAATGCGGATGGTCAGCTAGTAGCGTCGGCCAGTTATGGATCTGCAATTAGGGGTTATTTTTATGAGCCTCAGTACCAACAAAATGTTGATTTGGAGACAGAATTTACTGCAATTTATGATCATTATTATCAAGACAGTACGCCCGATTTACTCGGGTCTGAAGAGTCAATATACGGATGCAGCACCTACAATAATGGGCCTTGCCAGCCACAGGCTGCTTATTATTACCAGCTCGATAAGAGCCTAACCGGTTGTCATTCTTCAATAGACCAACAACTAACAGACGTTAACTGTTATAAAAAAATAGTGATTGATCAAGCTGATTATTCCTTAACAGGTTCAACTAACGATTATGGTCGAACATACCTAGATGAAAGAACAAACTTTGCTAACTGGTACCAGTTTTATGCGATCCGTGGTGATGTTGGCAAAACGGCTCTTATGCGTGCCTTCACTCCTGAAGCTGTCAATAGTTCTATTAGAATTGGTCGACAGGGACTCAATACTGACCGTGCTGTTTCTTCGGGAACTGCCGTTAATGATCTGTCAACGTTAGATCCGTCCGAAAGGAATAATTTCTATCAATGGTTAAAAGAAATTCCCACTAGTGGCGGGACTCCATTAAGATCAGCCAGTGTTAGGGCAGGGGATTATTATAGCCAAGTTAATGCTTATCGTGACCAACCATCCAGTGGTTCATCAGATGTTATAGCTTGTCGCTTAAATACACATATCATGCTCACTGATGGTTTTTATAATGGATCATTTGCATTACCCGATCAGTTTTTTCACGACTCTGACAATGGCAGAGTGCTGCCCGACGGTAAAATATATGATAGCCGCATGCAGTACCAAAAGATTTATGGCAATGCGAATTCTCGTTACTCTTTGGCTGATATTATGTGGCATTACTGGGCAACAGACTTAGCCCCAACACTGAGTAATAATATCCAGCCTTTTTTTTCTGAAGAAATATACGGTCAGGCCACTGACCAGCAATACTGGCAGCCCAATAATGATCCTGCGAACTGGCAGCACATGGTAAGTTATTTGGTCTCATTTGGATTGTCAGGTACGGTGCCGACCACGCAGAGTGTGATGCGCAATCTTATTGACGGTGAGGCTTATGTCTCAAATGATGGAAGTACGCAGCTAGGTTGGCCTGACATTGGTACTGGTAAAGGTATTGCTGATGACATTTATCATGCTGGCATTAATGGCCGTGGCGGTTTCTATAATGCAACGGACGCTAACGAACTGGTCGTTGCCTTGAAAACCATCACTGAGCGAATCGCCAGCAGGGAGTCAACTGCGTCTACAGTCGTGGCGAAAAGTGGGCGTATATCTTCTGGTAACTTAGTGTATTTGTCGCTATTTGATGCCGATAAATGGATTGGTCGTTTGCAAGCCTTTGAAGTGTCTAATGGCAATGATTTTGATTCAAAAAAAGTATTAGAGGCTGATAATTGTAACGCTAAACCGTTTGGTTCATTGTGTAATCTGGTATGGGATGCGGCTGAGCGAAATACGGAATTGAGTTTGCCGAGCGAGTCACGAGCTATTTTCAGCTTTGATTCATCGGTGAATTCAAACCAAGCACCGGGCATTAACTTTCGATGGGCATCACTCAATACGCAGCAGAAGAGTTTACTGAATAATGGCGATGGTATGGGGCAATTAAGGCTTGACTATATACGCGGTGATGGCGGTAATGAAATAGACAGAGGCGGTTTTTTTCGAAGTCGCGTCGGTTCGTCAAAAAATGCAACCGATACTCGTTTAGGTCCCATTATGCACTCATCGCCAATATATGTTGGTAATGGTAAAGATGACAATGGTTTTAGGCAGTTTTCATTATCGGACGATCTTGAGGCTAAACCTTACTCTGATTTTTTGGCGTCAATAAGCGATCGTCAGTCGATGATATACGTGGGAGCTAATGACGGTATGTTGCATGCCTATCAAGCGGATAGTAAGGGTGGTAACGAGGTGTTTTCGTATATTCCAAATCAACTCATGGCTTCTCTCCCTAATTTAATGGATGAAAATTTTTCGTCTGTGGCATTTGTTGACGGTCCTTTAAGCAGTATGGATGTATTTTATGACAATGATTGGCATTCAGTTCTAGTTGGCGGTTTCCGAAGTGGCGGCAAGGGCTATTTTTCCTTAGATATCACTGATCCAAATGCCTCAGCCAATAAAGTCGTACGCTGGGAATTCACCGATGAAGCTGATAATGATATGGGTTTTAGTTACGGCAAAGCACAGATCGTAAGACTTAATTCAGGTCGTTGGGTTGCTATTGTGGCAAATGGCTATAATTCTGCTGAACAAAAAGCCGTGCTCTATGTATTGGACATTAGTGATGGCTCTATCATCAAAAAAATAACTGTTGATACTGCGGGCGATAACGGCTTATCCTCTCCGATCGCGGTATCGACGAACAACGATTTTAATATTGATGTGGTTTATGCTGGTGATTTAAAAGGTAATGTGTGGCGCTTTGACTTAACAAGTGTCAATAGCACTGATTGGATTTATAGTAAGTTGTTTAGCACTGAAGGTTCTCGCCCAATTACAGGAGCAATTACCGTAGGCAATCATCCAGCTAATCTTAACGGCCGTGTTGTGTATTTCGGCACCGGTGAATATCTGCAGCCATCAGACCTCAGTGACAGTGCCACAGAATATTTCTACGCTATTGCTGATAATGACAGTTGCCTTTCAGCTACTGCCTGTGTCCACTCGTCCCAGTTAATTAGCCAGACCATCGATAGCGCTGAAAAGACTGGTCGTACCATAAGTAATCATCGAATTGATTGGCAGCAGGATAAAGGATGGCGTTTACCGTTGAGTGCTATTAATGGTGTTGCAGAGCGCGTGGTGGGTCGTCCTTTGTTGATCGGCTCTCAACTGGTTTTCAATAGTATTGTTCCTTCCAGTGATCGCTGTAACTCTGGTGGTGAAACATTCACTTATTCACTCAATCGTAACAATGGCGGTCTTGTCAAAGCGCCAACTATTGATTTTAACGCCGATGGACTGGTTGACCAAAACGATAATGTTGAAGGGAATCTTGTGGTTGCCGGCAGACTAGATTCGGTGAGTGACATAAATGATGATCCTATACCAGAATTAATTATTCTTAGTAGTGCTGATGGCCAAAAGCGCTGCGTTAACGTGGCGGGCCGATGCATGATGATAGAAAGCCCTGATCGTTCAGGTCGAGTCAGTTGGCTGCAAATTAAATAAATCAACTTGCAACTGTTTTTAACTGTGAGGCACGGCAATGCATAGATATTTTTTTTTATTAATAGCGATCTTATTTGTTAGTGGTCATATGCATGCTTATGAAGATGAATTTGTTGCACAGGTTACTGGGTTAGATGCGAAGTATTCAACTATTGTGGTGCGCTCCAAAAAATCATCAGAACAGGTTTTATATCTGTCTAAAAAAAGTATTATTTATTTGTCAGACGGTTCGATCGGCGATATCAGAGAGTTATTATTAAATGATAATGTACTGATTTTTGGTGATACGGAGCAGAGAATAATTTATCAATTAAACGTCTTGGAATAGAGTGTTTTGTTAGTCAATAGTCTGAGTATATTATGCGTGGATTTACCTTAATTGAATTAATGATTGTAATAGCAATAATAGCGACATTAAGTGCTATTGCCATGCCTAATTATCAGAACCATCTGATAAAAGTGAGAAGGCTAGAGGCCATGACAATTCTTGTTCAAGTTAGTCAGTTGCTTGAAACTCATTATGCTAAAAATTATAGTTACAGTAATTTTCCTCGTGAGGCCTTACCGTCTCAATCACCCAGGCAAACGGACCATCATTACTATGATATTACAGCGGTATTAGCTGACTCGACGTTTCTGTTACAGGCAACGCCTGTCAGTTCACAGCTTAGTGATGGCTGTGCAGTATTAAGCTTAAATCATGCTGGTGCTCGCACGGCGAGTGGCGATGAGGCATTAAGCTGTTGGCGCTAGCAGTCGGGTTTTCGCCCGTTGCGATCTTCAACAGTCCCATCGCCATTTTTATCGCGGTAGCGGCGCGTTTTCCCCATTCGGCTAACAACTAACGCTTGATTGATCGCTGCGTTATTTTTTTTATCGCAAAGATTAAACCGACCAAACTCCTTAGCATTGCCTGAAGGCGAATATCGCAAATAATTTTTTCCACCAGATGCGTTCCAGGTCAACGTAAACGAATGTTGATTAAAGTCGATTCTTTTTAATGCTGTTTCGTTTTTATCGACTCTTCGGTTATTGTTGACGTCGATAAAAATCAATAGCCCATGCGCCCAATCTTCGCCACACTGCAATTTTTTTAGTGGGCAAACGGTGATAATGTTAACACTATGAACAGCGGTTTCTCTGGCAAAAGCGAGGCTAGTTTGAAGTATTTCTAGCAGAGAGTGTGCTTTTTGGCGGGCAACTATCGGACCTAATGCTTGAGTGCTAAAGTGACCGAGTAAAAGAACTAACAATAATACGATTAGCATTTCTATCAGTGTCAAGCCCGATAACCGAGGTTTCGTGTGAGACGATCGATTAATTATTCCTGACATTGTCACGCATAAACAGTTGATGGCCAGTGAGTGATATAAACACTCATCGTATCAGCTGTGTGACTAAGTAATTGTCACAGATGTAAAATGTATATTATTTTTTGTCGAGAAGCCCTTTAAACGACTAATCATAAATGCTTGGTATTGGCTCACGCTTGTGCTGGGTGCGATTAAAGATGGCCACGAGTTTTTCGTCTGCGCCTGAGTCCTGTGACTTTCCTTCGAGAAAGTCATCAATTTGATCGTAGCTGAGGCCGAGTACCTTCTCGTCTTCTTTTTGAGGCGCTAGGCATTCTAAATCCGCTGTTGGTGCTTTTTTAATAAGTGTTTCGGGTGCGCCCATATGACTCGCTAATTGCCGGACTTGTCGCTTACTCAGACCAAATAAGGGAACTAAATCGCAGGCTCCGTCCCCCCATTTAGTGTAAAATCCTGTAATGTTTTCAGCCGAGTGGTCAGTGCCGAGCACTAGGCCATTCACTAAAGCGGCTATATCGTATTGACAAGCCATGCGAGTCCGCGCCTTGACATTCCCCTTAGAAAAATCTTGGCCAGCTTCATCTGGAAGTGGCACGTCGGCAACATTAAATGCGTGAATCACTTCTTCATGAATACCATTGGCGCCAGGTTTAATGTTAACCACAAGGCGCTGTGAAGGTTCGATAAAGTTCAGTGCTAGCTGCGCGTCGGCCTCATCTTTTTGTGTATCAAAAGGTAAACGAACCGCGATAAATTGGAAGCTTTGCTTGCCGTTTTCCTCGTTTAGGGCGTTTACAGCAAGTTGTGCTAATCGAGCGCAGGTTGTTGAATCGATGCCACCGCTTATGCCTAAAACTAAATTATTAAGGCCGGTGCGAGTCAGTTGTCGTTTAATGAAATTAACTCGGTTGGTTATCTCTTTAGCAGGATCAATGGTTGGTAGAACCTTCATGGCAGAAATTATTTCAGTTTTAGTCATCATAAAAGAGCGGTTCTCTGAGGGTTATTGTCAATAGATACGCCATAATGGCCTAAAAAGATCAATACTGAGCGAGTCAGATGTTTAATGTTAACAAACAATCGGTATTTTCGTCACCTTCAATTCAAAGCCAATATAGTTTTTTTATTCACTCCAGTCTTGAGTTTATCAGTGGCTATGTTTTTGATTCCTGCTTATGGGTTGCTATTAAGAAATTACCGATATCTCCAATGGCCTCTCTGCCCTCAGGTAAGAAACTCGCCATCGTGGTGAATGCATGGGGTGCTTTAGGCCAAATCTTTTTCTCTACCCTGACCCCATAGCGTTGCGCTTGTTGTTCAATTCGATTGGCATCATCCAGTAATATTTCTGTGCCACCAGCAATCACATAAAGGGGAGGGAAGCCGTGCAAATCAGCGAATACGGGTGAAATTAATGGGTTGTCCAATGCCTCATTCCCAGCATAAACTTGAGCTGCATTTTCTAATAATGAATGTGGAATCATCGCTTCCTTATAACGGTTTTGTTGCCATGATTGGCCACTGTGGGTTAAATCTGCCCACGGTGAAATGCAAAACCCAGCAAAGGGCAGTTCGATGCCTCTAAGCTGCAATCTCTTCATCACGGCTAGTGTCATATTACCTCCGGCAGAGTCTCCGCCAAACGCAATGTTGCTGGCCCTTATTCCCGTTGATAATAAGTGTTGATAAACGCTAGCAGCTTGATCGATAGCCACTGGGAAAATATGTTCTGGAGTCAGGCTATAATCTACGATTAATGTCCGCATTCTTGCTGATATTGAAAGCCGATGTGCGGCATCTCGATGCGTGGCCGGTGAACCAGCAAAGAATCCTCCGCCATGAAAGTACAGAATCACTTTTTGTTTCTCGTTTTCGTGTAGAGAGATATCATCAACCCATTCGCAATTTACGCCCGCTAGTTGAATAGCTTCGACCACTGCTCCGTCAGGGTGGCTGGCGCTTTCGGAGGGCTTGTCAGCCATGCCTATCATGGCGGCCTTACCAGCGGCAAAGTCTTTGCCGTGCATATACCATTTGCTTAGACGCATTACTGCATTCGTTAGGGTGCATTGCCAGCTCATCTTTGACCTCTGTCAGATTGGTAAATATCGAACTTCGTATTAATCTATTCTAAAGGTTTTTACTATTCTCGAATATGTAAATTGAGACAGAAATGTATGATTTTTTCAATGCATAAACTTAAGTGTTTTGTGCTATTGCTAAATTCTGTTTGTGCGATAGATGTAACTAGCCATTCGACCAGTAGGGTGTGACCGACGATACGAAAAAAAACGCTCGGTTTCGCAATAAGTGCAAAATCCACCGCCATAAACGTGATGAATGCCACAGTAATGGAGCTCTAAGGTGGCTAATTGATAAAGGTCGGCCAAGTATTTCGAATCATTGATGGGTGTAAATGCTTGTTGGTAATTGAGATCCACATGATGTTTTTTTTGACAAAACGCTTGTTTGACGTCGCTGCCAACTTCAAAATGATCGGGCCCAATTGCCGGCCCTAACCATGCATAGATTGGGCTTAGTGGAAATCCTTTTGTTATCAGTGCTTGGCGAAACAATGCGAGTGTGTTGCTAACAATACCATTGGCTAAGCCTCGCCAACCTGCATGCATTGCTGCGACCTGTCGACCTTCAGCATCTGTCAATAAAATAGGCAGGCAATCTGCGCTCATGACTACGCAACTGGTCATGGGCGATGAGGTTATAACTGCATCGGCTGCTAACGGATTCGTTTTTGCGCGATCAATCTCAACGCAGTGATTGCCATGATGTTGGTCCAGCCATTGCCAATTTAACGTGGCGCCGCTGACTAATTCTTCATTTTCCGTGAGTATTTTACGATTTTGATCGACATATTGCTGATCATCCCCAACATGATGGGCAATATTGCCTTGTTGATAAAGTTTGTCTGTTTCTGTGTTAAAGCGCGTTGTGACGCCTGCATAAATGTGATCGGGTGCTGGCCAGATGGGTCGAATTATCGGAGCAATCTTTTTAGATTCAGTTTGTGGATTATTCGTCATTTCTGCTTTGTGCTTCGTCACGCAGGGATTGAATCAATTGTCGGTAGTCTGCAGGTGCTTCACATTCAAATTCGCAACGTTGTTCAGTCACTGGATGATCAAAGGCTAATTGAAAGGCATGCAGAGCTTGGCGAGGGAATTCTCGCAGGGCGTTATCCAACGTTTCGCTGATACCAGCGATTTTCTGGTAGCGAGGGTTATAGGTTTTATCGCCGACTAAAGGATGCTTTAAATGCGCCATGTGCACGCGTATTTGGTGGGTTCGGCCGGTTTCTAATTTAATGGTTAATTCATTATGGTATTGAAATCTCTCGGTAATTCGGTAGTGCGTAATGGCCGGCTTTGCCGCGTGACTGTTTGCGTTGTTGGCAACGGCCATCTTCGTCCTTGCGGATGGATGCCTCGCTATAGCTGCATCAACGGTGCCACCCGATATAAACGTCCCTTTAACGACAGCGCGATAAATTCTACTGACCGTGCGTGCTTGCAGTTGCCGGACCAGACTTGTATGCGCAATGAGACTTTTTGCTACCATCATTAGGCCGGTGGTATCTTTGTCGAGCCGATGAACAATACCTCCTCGCGGAAGTGCTGCATTATCGGGGCAGTGGGCTAAGACGCTATTTACTAAGGTCCCAGATTGCAGTCCGGGTGCTGGATGCACCACGCAGTTATCGGCTTTATTAATGACCAATAAATGTTCATCTTCAAAAACAATATCAATTGGTTTGTCTTCTGCTTGCCATTCAGTTACCGCTATGAATTCTGCGGATAAGCGTAGCTCGGCTCCACTGAATATCTTTTGTCGTGTTTTTGCGGTTTTTCCATTGACCGTTAATTCGCCAGAATTTATCCACGCTTGCAGTTTGCCGCGAGAATAGTCAGAAAAGACTTTAGCGGCTATTTGATCAAAGCGTAAACCCGATAAGTCAGAGCCAATGGTCGCTGAATGCTCGATACGACGGGTTAAGCTGGGTTCAAGTCCCCCGATTTCGTTTGAAACGTCCGTTACGGGATTGCTAGAACTTGTTATTTTTGTAGTTTTTGCCATGGTGTTATTTTTCGTTGGCTTAAAATAGGCGAATGTCGGTCAGTTATGCGATAATCAATTGTATAGTCTGATGGTAATGCAATCTAGTTAAACGCGTATTATATTGACTTAAAATCCAATCAAACGCAGCAGAGGATTGATAATTAATGGTTAAATGGATCAATTACGGCTTGAGTATGTTGCTGATCACCATGTTGATGAGTTGTTCGATATTTGGTGATAAAGACAAAGACGAGGAGCGAGAAAACTCGAGAGCGCTGACAGAAAAACAACTGTATGAGCGGGTTCAAGTCTTGCTTAGTCAAGAAAGTTTCGATTTGGCCGTGAAGAATCTTCAATTACTCGAATCGAGATTTCCTTTTGGCACCTATGCGGAACAATCACAGCTAGAAATTATTTATGCGTATTATCGCAACAATGATGAAGATTCGGCAATTGCCTCAGCAGAGCGGTTTATCCGTTTGCATTCAAGTCATTCTGATGCAGACTATGCGTGGTATATGCGTGGTTTAGCTAATTACAGTCTTAAGCCAGGTTTATTATCCCGTTTTTATCAGTCAGATAAGGCGCAGCGTGATGTGGCTTCTGCCGAGCGCTCATTCCGAGAATTTGAGCAGTTTATCCAGCGCTATCCCGACAGTCTTTATGCGGCTGATGCAAGAGCTAGAATGATTTATATTAAGTATGTATTGGCTCGCCATGAATTAGTTGTTGCTAATTATTATGTTAAGCGTAAGGCCTATACTGCAGCGATTAACCGTGCTAGGACAGTGATTGAGAACTTCCAAGGATCGGCGTCAACCGCTGATGCTTTAGCCTTATTAGTCTTTTGCTATCAACAGATGGATTTGCAAACATTGGCAGAGACAAATTTATTGGTATTGAGGGATAATTTTCCAAACCATCCTTCCTTTGACCAAAACGGCAATTATATGTATGGCGATAATTACGAGTTAGATAAGCGATCACGTCTAAATCGGTACTCTTTGGGATTGCTTGATACGCCTCGCGCCCCAGTGTTTGATTCCCGCAAGTGATAACTCATTCAAATAAAGTCTGACTTATTGCTTGATTTATATGTTTTTGTCCTCATCTTTACCTTAACGGTGGGATAAAAAGGGGGACACAATCATGCGTTTCGATCGGTTAACCAAAGCATTGCAACGTGCTTTTTCAGATGCTCAGTCCTTAGCCCTTAGCCATAATCATACGGCCATTGAATCGGTGCATATATTACTTGCTATGCTCGATATGAGTGAGGCATCGATCAAACCTTTGTTACAGCAAAGCCGTGGGGACATAAGTCGCTTATACAATGATTTGCGGCAAGTATTAGTTGATTTACCGCATTTAAATACACCGACAGGCGACCTTTCTTTTTCTACAGGACTGACCCGCATCATCAATTTGTCGGAAAAATTTGCTCAGCAAAACGGTGATCAATTCATTTCAACTGAGGCAGTTATTTCTGCCATGCTGCAAAAAGGATCTGACTTGCAGCTCATCTTTAATCGAGCAGATTTCACTGCCGATCATGTCGCAACGGCGATTGCCCAATTACGTGCGGGTGAATCGGTTAATCATCATGATGTCGAGAATCAGCGTCAGGCCTTAGAAAAATACACCCTCGATTTAACCGAATGTGCTGAACAGGGTCAGCTAGATCCCGTTATTGGCCGCGATGATGAAATCCGTCGCACAATACAAGTGTTGCAAAGGCGGACGAAGAATAATCCTGTGTTAATAGGTGAACCTGGGGTTGGAAAGACGGCTATTGCAGAAGGTCTTGCACAAAGAATTATCAACGGTGAGGTGCCTGAAGGGATCAAAAACAAACGATTATTGTCATTGGATTTAGCCGCTTTATTAGCGGGCGCAAAGTTTCGTGGCGACTTTGAAGAGCGCTTAAAGTCGGTGTTAAAGGCTGTTTCAAATCAGCAGGGACAGATTATTTTATTTATTGATGAATTGCATACCATGGTTGGTGCTGGCAAAGCTGAAGGCGCTTTAGATGCCGGAAACATGTTGAAGCCTGCGTTGGCACGCGGTGATTTGCATTGCGTGGGGGCGACGACTCTTAATGAATACCGAGAGTTTATTGAAAAAGATGCAGCGTTAGAACGCCGATTTCAAAAAGTGTTGGTGGTCGAACCGGATGAGGAAGATGCGATTGCTATTCTGCGTGGTTTAAGGGAGCGGTATGAGGTTCATCATGGCGTTGAAATCACGGATGCGGCCATTATCTCCGCGGTAAAATTATCGCAACGTTATATCAGTGACCGTCAGTTACCGGACAAGGCAATTGATTTAATTGACGAGGCTGGGAGTCGAATGAGAATGGAAATTGATTCTAAGCCCGAAGTGATGGACAAGTTAGAACGGCGCTTAATTCAATTAAAAATCCAACGCGAGGCGGTCAAAAAAGACAAGGATCCCGCTGCATTACAACAATTGCGCTTGCTCAATAATGATATTGAAGAGGTAGCGAAGGAGAATGCCGATCTTGAAGTGATTTGGCGCGCAGAAAAAGCGACAGTGCAAGGTGATCAACAGCTCAAAGTGGCTTTAGAGCAGGCTAGAATGGCACTTGAAATTGCTAGTCGAAACAGCGATTTAACCCGCATGTCAGAATTGCAGTATGGCAAGATTCCCGAACTAGAAAAGAAACTTGCTGGTTTTAATAAAGGTGATCAGCCAGACATGACCTTGTTAAGAAATCGTGTCACTGAAGAAGAAATTGCTGACGTCGTGTCACGTTGGACCGCTATCCCTTTAAATAGAATGCTAGAAGGCGAGCGGGATAAACTTTTAAGAATAGAATCAGAATTACATCAAGATGTTGTTGGTCAGGCTGAAGCGGTGACGGCTGTAGCGAACGCTGTTCGCCGCTCACGCGCGGGCTTGTCTGAACCGAATAGGCCAAATGGTTCCTTTCTATTTCTTGGGCCAACGGGTGTTGGAAAAACTGAATTATGTAAATCGCTAGCACGATTTTTGTTTGATAACGAATCTGCTTTGATTCGCTTGGATATGTCAGAATTCATGGAAAAGCATTCAGTCGCACGATTAATTGGCGCGCCGCCTGGTTATGTGGGTTATGAGCAGGGTGGTTATTTGACCGAAGCTGTTCGGCGCAAGCCTTATTCAGTGTTGCTATTGGATGAAGTCGAAAAAGCCCACCCTGAGGTGTTTAACTTATTGCTTCAAGTGCTCGAAGACGGGCGCTTAACTGACAGTCAAGGCAGGACCGTTGATTTTAAAAATACCGTCATTGTGATGACGTCTAATTTGGGCTCAAATCAAATTCACGCGCATAACTCGACTATTTTAGATGATGAAGATGATGCGCATGCACGCCAGCTTCATCATGCTGAGCTTAAGCAAGCAGTGATGGATCAACTAAACCAGTATTTTAGACCGGAATTTATTAATCGGATTGACGAGACGGTGGTCTTTCATTCATTAGCTCGCGAACATATTGCCAAAATTGCGACGATCCAATTACAATATTTGCAGCGCCGCTTAGCGGATAAAGATTTACAACTTTCATTATCCGATGATGCCCTTGCAAGTTTAGTTGATGCTGGTTATGACCCCATTTATGGTGCTCGCTCATTAAAGCGTGTGTTGCAGCAACAACTCGAAAATCCCTTAGCCCAGCATTTGTTAGCAGGTGATTTTGTCGCTGGAGATACTATCGTTGTTGAATGCAGCAATAAAAATGAGGTGGGAGTAAATAAAACAATGAGATTTGTACGGCAAAAGTTTCATTAATCTGTCGCTGGTTCTTCCTCGATTTGCTTGGTTTCGAACGTCTTTTTGCACAGTCTTAGCTGGCAGAATACGGTTTAGGCAGGGTCTATGTGCAGTCCTCGTCCTTGATTGGGAGCTTAATCGGGTTGATATCTGCTGAATCAGGACAAAAAGTCGAGTAAAAAGACCGAATTAGACGCGATAGTGAGGTTAGCTATTGACAGGGGGCGACTGAAATTAAACAATAAAAGCCCTGTTACAAAATAAGCGCATCCAAATCCACTCCACGACTGTATTTAAGTATTTAGTCATACTGTAAGAGCGTTAACATGTTAAAAGATCAAGATAAATCTCCTGCCTCTGGCGGCACTCACCCCAGTAGTACCAATTTGACTGAGGTCAATGCTGATACTGAAATGTTATCGGGTGGGGATATGGTTGCTAGGGCACTCGAAGAAGAGGGCGTTGAATTTATATTTGGCTATCCCGGTGGTGCTGTTTTACATATTTATGATGCGTTACATCGCCATCCAAAAGTGCCGCATATTCTTGTTAGGCATGAACAAGCTGCGACTCATGCCGCAGACGGTTATGCTCGTTCTACAGGAAAAACCGGCGTGGTTTTGGTGACATCTGGACCAGGTGCAACTAATGCCATTACTGGTATAGCAACGGCTTACATGGACTCAATTCCTATGGTGGTCATTTCTGGCCAGGTACAGAGTCATTTAATTGGTGAAGATGCTTTTCAAGAAACCGATATGATTGGTATTTCTCGGCCCGTGGTCAAACACAGCTTTTTAGTCAAACGAACAGAAGATATTCCACGCATTATCAAAACAGCGTTTTATTTAGCGGGTTCTGGTAGGCCCGGTCCAGTTGTGGTTGATATTCCAAAAGATATAACTGCGCCAAGTTATAAAGCTCCCTTTGATTACCCAGCTGAAATAGCGCTTCGTTCCTATACCCCAGCCGAAAAAGGCCATAGCGGTCAAATAAGGAAGGCCGTTGAACTCTTGCTGCGAGCCAAGAAACCGATATTCTATGCTGGCGGTGGTGTAATTCAGGGTAATGCCAGTGCGGCGTTAACGGCTTTAGTTCGCCATCTTAATTTTCCGATCACTAACACGCTAATGGGCTTGGGTGCTTATCCGGGCAGTGACCGTCAGTTTGTTGGCATGCTCGGGATGCATGGTACTTACGAAGCCAATAATGCGATGCATGAAAGTGACGTTATTCTTGCAGTTGGTGCTCGGTTCGATGATCGCGTTACTAACACTATAAGTAAGTTTTGCCCACAAGCCACGATCATTCATATTGATGTTGATCCTGCTAGCATTTCAAAAACAGTGATTTCTCATTTGCCGATTGTAGGACCAGCGCTGCCGGTTCTTGAAGAAATGTTGACTCAAATTAAAGATATTGAAGCGCAACCGGGCATTGCTAACCAAGTCGATACCGAGGCTTTGGATCAATGGTGGAAAAAAATTGAGGGCTGGCGTCAAACGCACGGTCTTTATACGGCCAATCGCTTTGATGATACGTCAGAACACATTAAGCCGCAGGAAGTGGTTCAGCTGTTGCACAGGTTAACCGAAGGTAAGGCTTTTGTGACTTCAGATGTAGGTCAGCATCAAATGTTTGCCGCACAATATTATTTATTTGATTATCCAAGGCAATGGATTAATTCTGGCGGTTTAGGCACTATGGGTTTTGGCTTACCCTCTGCAATGGGTGTGAAGCTCGCTCATCCTGATTCGATTGTCGCTTGCATTACAGGTGAGGGCAGTATTCAAATGTGCATCCAAGAATTATCTACCTGCAAGCAATACGATTTGCCGATTCTCATTGTTAACTTGAATAACGGTTACCTTGGTATGGTAAAGCAGTGGCAAGATATGCAATATGAGAGTCGATATTCTCAATCAGTGTACCAAGATTCTCTCCCTGATTTTGTTAAATTAGCGGAAGCTTATGGTCATGTTGGTATTAAAATCACTGATAAGAGCCAGTTACATGATCAACTTCAAACAGCTATAGAAATCAGTAAAGACAAAGTGGTGTTTGTCGATGTTTATGTTGATCCACACGAGCATGTTTATCCAATGCAAATCGCTCCTGACGGTGCTATGAATGATATGTACTTAAGTAAGACGGAGCGCACTTAATATGCCAGCTTCAGACAGTAATAACATCAGTAGAAGAATAGTCTCGCTACTAATGGAAAACTCGCCAGGTGCGCTTTCACGCGTGATAGGTCTCTTTTCACAGCGTGGCTATAATATTGAAACGCTAACGGTTGCACCTACTGATGACATTTCTTTGTCGCGCCTGACATTAATCACTTTATGCGATGATCAAACGATTGAGCAAATCACAAAGCAATTAAATAAATTAATTGATGTGGTTAAATTGGTTGATCTGACCGAAGGAGAGCACATTGAGCGGGAGTTAATGTTGATCAAGATACGTGCTAGCGGTGAAGCACGTGAAGAAATAAAAAGAACTGCCGATATTTTTCGTGCTCAAATTGTTGATGTCACCAGTTCTTTGTACACTATCCAGCTTATTGGTACTCAGCAAAAGATTGATGCTTTCATTGAGGCAGTAAAAGACTCTAACGTAATAGAAGTGGTTCGCAGTGGCGTTTCTGGAATTGCCAGAGGTGAAAAAGTACTGTCGTTATAATTTAGAATGCCTGCAAAAAAAACCAGCTAAAGGCTGGTTTTTTTTGCAAAGAAAACTAAACAATTTTTTTCATGGCTGTCATATAACCGCGCAACTTTTTGCCAACAACTTCTACTGGGTGGTTTCGAATGGCATCATTCACTGCAATTAAGTTTTGATTGTCAACGCCAGTTTCAGTGCTGTTTAATCCTGCGCCAATAATATCGGTGCCAACATTTTTCATAAAATCTGCCAGTAGTGGTTTGCAGGCATGATCGAACAGGTAGCACCCATACTCAGCCGTGTCAGAAATAACGACGTTCATTTCATAGAGTTTTTTACGTGCAATAGTGTTTGCAATAAGCGGTGTCTCATGCAATGACTCATAGTAGGCTGATTCAGCAATAATGCCAGCAGCAACCATCGTTTCAAAGGCCAATTCAACACCGGCTTTCACCATGGCGACCATTAAAATACCATTATCATAAAAGCTTTGTTCGTTAATTTCTGTGTCGTCGGTGGTCGATTTTTCAAAAGCCGTTTCGGCAGTTGCGGCACGCCAATTTAATAAATTAATATCATCGTTAGCCCAGTCTTCCATCATGGTCTTAGAAAAATGACCAGTTATAATGTCGTCTTGGTGTTTTTGATAGAGAGGACGCATAATATCTTTTAGTTCAGCCGCTAGGTTGAACGCGTTTATTTTAGCTGGGTTGCTTAAGCGATCCATCATATTGGTGACGCCGCCATGTTTTAAACCTTCTGTTATTGTTTCCCAGCCGTATTGAATCAGTTTTGATGCATAGGCCGCATCAATACCTTTATCAATCATTTTATCAAAGCATAATATTGAACCAGTTTGAAGCATGCCGCATAAAATAGTTTGTTCGCCCATTAAATCAGATTTCACTTCAGCGATGAATGAAGAGGCAAGACACCCAGCCCGGTCTCCACCGGTAGCCGATGCATAAGCTTTGGCAATATCCCAGCCATCACCATTAGGGTCATTCTCTGTATGGACTGCGACAAGGGTAGGTACGCCAAAGCCACGTTTGTATTCCTCTCGAACTTCGGTGCCTGGGCATTTAGGTGCAACCATGACGACAGTGATATCGTCACGTATTTGCATGCCTTCTTCGACAATATTAAA
>DDED01000153.1:0-16530 GCA_002336035.1 Cellvibrionales bacterium UBA1963 | reverse complement strand
ATTTGCATGCCTTCTTCGACAATATTAAAACCATGCGAATACGCTAATGCAGAGCCTGTCTTCATTAACGGCATCACTGTGTTCACAACGTCAGTATGTTGCTTGTCGGGTGTAAGGTTTAGCAGTAAGTCAGCCGTGGGAATAAGTTCTTCATAGCTACCCACAGTGAAGTTATTATCTGTGGCATTTTTCCAAGATTGGCGTTGTTCTTTAATCGCCGACTCTCGAAGGGTATAGGCAATGTCCAGACCGCTGTCGCGCATGTTTAAGCCCTGATTTAACCCTTGTGCACCACACCCGACAATAACAATTTTTTTGCCTTTGAGGTAATTGCAGCCATCGCTAAACTCACTTGAATCCATAAAGCGACATTTGCCAAGCTGCTCGAGCTGTAAGCGTAGTGGAAGGGTATTGAAATAGTTAGCCATCTGATGAATTCCTTGAAAGTAAAAAGGGGCAAGGTTAATAGGAGCGATAATTTGCTGTTACTTTGCCATTAGGGGTATTGTATTGAATGACAACTGTTGCGTAAAATGATATATATGCAACTTAATAATGCATTATATGCAATGTTAATCACTTTCATCCGCTCTTCGAGCGTTGGCCACTTGATTATGGACACTAAATCACTCAACGTATTTATCGATCTAGCAGAAAATTTGCATTTTTCTCGGACCAGCGACCGGCATAATATGAGCCCATCGACATTATCACGCCTTATACAGCGCCTTGAAATAGAGTCGGGTTGCTTATTATTTGAGCGAAGCAATCGTTCAGTGTCGTTGACCCCTGCAGGCAGACGCTATTTAGATTTTGCGCGGAAAACCTTGTCTGCATGGCAAGACTTGCAACATGTCAATGAAGCTCAGCAGAATCAACCGCATGGAACGGTTAGTCTCTATTGTTCGGTTACTGCTAGCCACAGCGTTTTAAATACCATTTTATCCGATCTGCGGCACAGACAGCCGCATATTGAAATCAAATTACACACTGGTGATCAGGCCTTGTCATTGAATCGTTTACAGCAGGGGCAAGAAGATTTTGTCATTGCTGCTAGGCCTGACCGTCTCGACCATCAGATAGCTTTTAAAGTGTTGTCTCGTTCAGACTTAGTTTTTATCGCTCCCAAGGCTGCCTGCCAAGTGCGCAATCAATTAGCTGCGGCTACTAAAAATAATGACTGGTCAAATGTTCCCTGGGTGCTGGCTGAGTCAGGCTTATCTCGTGGCCGTCTTGATCAATGGTTTCGAGCGCAAAACGTGAATCCACGGATTTATGCGCAAGTCAGTGGTCATGAGGCAATTGTCAGCATGGTGGCGCTCGGTTGCGGAGCAGCATTGGTACCAAAGCTGGTACTCACAAGCAGTCCAGTATTTGATAGCATAGAAGTATTAACTGGTGTTAGTCTTAACCAGGTTTCAATTGATGCGCAGATAGAGATAGGCATGTGTGTTATGAAACGGCGCATTAATGAAATCTTAATAAATGCGGCTTGGACCGGTATAGTGGCGATGGATAATTAACTGAAGAGAAGTCTCAATCTGTCCATCCATATAGGTAAACGTTTTTTAAAGCACCGTTCAGTGGAATTAATATCATGAGCAATAAGTTAGACGATGATCAAGAGAACCCTTCGCTTGAAACGTTTAAAGACGACAATGACTATGTTACCCCCCTAAAAGATTTTCTGCCTATCGATGAAATGATTGAGGAGGTCTCTGAAGGCGGGAAAAAAGTTCGTCGAAAAGGTATTTACTTGTTACCAAACCTGTTCACTTCGGCAGCGTTGTTTGCTGGTTTTTATGCAACTATTGCAGCGATTAACGGTGATTTTGCGGCTGCAGGGCTGGCAATATTTTTTGGACAAATATTAGATGGTCTTGATGGTCGTGTGGCTCGAATGACCAATACCCAAAGTCAATTTGGCCAGGAATTTGATTCTCTATCCGACATGGTCACGTTTGGTTTAGCGCCTGCGATTATCGTCTTTATGTGGTGCCTATCAGATTTAGGTAAGCTTGGCTGGGCTGTTGCTTTTATTTATGTTGCCAGTGCCGCAATTCGATTGGCAAGATTCAATGCAACCGCCGAAACTGCCGACAATCGATATTTCAGTGGTTTGGCTAGTCCGCCGGCGGCAACCTTGGTCGCCTCGGCTGTCTGGCTGGGGTATGATCTGGGTTATACGAGTGCATCCTTACCCCTGTCTATTGTTATTGCTATGGCGGTGTTGACATCGGCGGTAGGTTTTCTAATGGTTGCTAATGTACGTTACCATAGTTTTAAAGGGATAAACTTTAGCCGTCGAGTTTCTGTGGCAGCACTATTATTTTTTATTCTATTAATTGGATTAATAGCCATAGATCCGCCTAAAGTATTATTTATTATCGCTTGTGCGTATGCTTTTTCTGGGCCAATGGCGAGCTTATGGGCTCGGTTACGCCATTAGGTAAAAAGTGTATAGTCAGAGTCCTCACCGGCAGGAACTTTTTTAATTATTTGATGGTCAGAAATTATTAAGATTCCTCGTTTTAATAAAGAGCTCATAAATGCTGTATAAGCCTAATTATAAAGATGACGTATTAACCTCTGAAATCACACCAGAGACCGATTATATTAATCGCCGCCAATTCATTCGTGGTAGTACAAAAGTAGCAATGGCCGGTTTGTGCATGCGCCATCAACTGGTATTAGCTGAGGCCAGTTCGACTGATTCACAGGTGCAGCAATCACCGTTGCTTTTTTCAAAAGCAACGTCCCAGCACCGCAGCAATGAGAAACACACACCCTTTAAGGATGCTAGCAGTTACAATAATTTTTACGAATTTGGTACAGATAAAACAGACCCTAAGCGTTATGCGAATGCTATGACGATTTCACCTTGGTCAGTACGAATTGCCGGTGAGGTCAAGAAGCCTGGCGACTATTTTCTCGAAGATATTCTAAAGCCTCATGCATTAGAGGAGCGTATCTATCGCTTGCGTTGTGTCGAGGCTTGGTCAATGGTAATACCTTGGGTCGGTTTCCCCTTGGCTGATTTATTAAAGCGGTTTTCGCCCACCAGTAAAGCCAAATATGTCGCGTTTGAAACGCTCAGCCGTCCTAGTGAGATGCGTGGCCAACGATCGAGGTTTGGTACAATTGATTGGCCTTATGTCGAGGGTCTTCGAATCGACGAAGCAATGCATCCGTTAACTATTTTGGCCGTAGGTATGTACGGTAAATCATTGCCTAATCAAAATGGTGCACCACTCCGATTAATTGTGCCATGGAAATACGGTTTTAAAAGTATAAAATCAATCACTAGTATTTCTTTAACCGAGCAGCAACCACCCACTAGCTGGAATAAGACCGCCGCTAATGAATATGGTTTTTACTCCAATGTTAATCCTGAAGTAAGTCATCCGCGTTGGAGTCAAGCGACCGAACGACGATTGCCAAATTCATTATTTAAACCCAATCGAATAGCGACATTACCTTTCAATGGCTACGCTGACCAAGTAGCTAGTCTCTATGCGGGCATGGACTTAAAACGCTATTTTTAGTCATCATCAAACGGTAACAACAACTCAGCTGCTCATAAAGTATCGGCCGTTAATTAAGTTGATATTGGTAGTGACGGCAATGCTGCCATTAATATTTTTAACCAGTGCTGCGATTAATAACAATCTAGGTCCTGACCCCGCTGTTAGACTGGCTCGAGAAACGGGAGAATGGTCAATGCGATTATTACTATTAACGTTGGCAATGAGTCCTTTGAAACAATTAACTCGATCTTCACAGTGGCTGCAGTACCGTCGAATACTAGGACTACTTACTTTTTTTTATGCTTGTGCTCATCTTGCCATCTATTGTTTATTTATTTTGGCCTTAGAGTGGAATCAGCTGCGGGTAGAAATTTTAGAAAGACCTTATATTACGGTAGGTTTTTTTGCTTGGTTGATTTTATTGCCGCTCGCTTTGACTTCGACGCGCAGTTGGCAACGGCGCTTGGGGCGTCGGTGGTCAAGGCTACACCAGTGGGTATATTTATCGACGTTTTTGTCATTAATGCATCTAATTTGGCAGATAAGAAGTGATATTTCTGAGGCGTTAGTTTATACCTTTTTATTTTTACTATTAATGTCATTTCGTCGCGAAAAATTATTTTCTTCTTTTACATATTTCCGTCGTCGCGGCGATTAAATACGGGCGATTTTTTTTAGCGTACCCAGATTGGTGAGCTCCATGCTCGTTCTTGAAATACTTTCGTTATCGCGGGCGATTCACAATACGTTGGTTTTTCTTTTAGCTCTTTATTATTGCAGGTGTACCCAGTGTGACGGCAGCTTGGGTTTTCAATGGCTCTTAAATAATAAGCGGCTTCCATGCCCGGCAGAAAGTTAGGGTCTTGCCAGACTTGGCAGATGCTTGCATAGCCGTTACCGGTTTGCTCACAACTGGTCTCATCCACCTCAGCTTTTAGATGGTTGCCTGCGATAGTAAAAACTTTTTGATGCAGTTGATTATTTTTACCGGCCCAAACTTTGATAATTTGCAATTGCTGTAATAAGCTGCCTGGTCGTGAAATTGTTCCAGGGTCTTGGTGTGCAATAGCCAAAAAAGACGGTGAACCTGATGTGCTTTTAATTGCCAGATCGCTGCCCATAGGCACAGCCTTAGCATAAGCAGTTTTAATTCGATTAGCTTGATTGCAGATCTTTTTATCGATATTTTCAGCAGCAAATAATCGAACCTTAATTCGTGGCCCTGAGGTGGCAAAGACTTCTCTTTTTTTCATGGCTGAAAATAATGCTTTGCGGGTATTTTCTTCTGCCCAGACGCCAGCAATACCGCCAGTAGACATTCTGCCTGGCTCAACGAGTGTAAAAGGGCGTTGCTTGCCGTCATGAATCCACTCTTCCACATCTGCTGCCGTTCCATAATGGTTGTCAGTTGCCCCGATAAAGCCAAATTTTAGTGAGTTAACTCCCAGTGATTGGCGTTCGGAAATTCCAGCGGCTAGTGCTGTACGGGTATAATCTAACCGAGAAACGCAGCCTTTATTTTGGAAGCCCCCATTGCCTGTACCGAGTTCGCAATCTTCAATTGAGGATAATGTGTGAGTGCCTGCTGCAGGCCAATCACGGTATTTTTCGAAGTCGCAGAATTCATCAGTTTGCCCTATAACATTCCATAGGCCATTACGGCACTCTGAGTTTCCTTTTTCTTGAAAGCTCTCTACTATGGGTATCATATCAGCTCTTAATTGGGCCCATCTGCGTTGGTCCTTTTCATCACCTGGGTAATTGAGAGTAAACATCTTTCCGTTACTAATGTTTGAGTTATGCGGAATAGCAATGGCTTGACAATCAGTATCAGATAAATTGCAGTCGGTTTTTAATTGTTGATAAAAATCAAAAACTCCGGGTACATCTCGTGATGATATCGGCACGTCAGTGACTTTTTCATTGGCAAAAATAACATTGTGATGAAGGTTTGAACCCTGCAAAGTTTGCGAGTACTCATAGCCAATAAAAGTTGTGAAATCACAGGCGTTATTCCAGTCATTAGCTGACTGTTGGATTTCTTGCCATGGCGAATAAACGGCTGCCTTGCACGCATTGCGGTCCTTACCGCAAATATTTTCACTAAAATACATAGTATGAAAAACTTTTGTTAGTTCGCTTGAGAATGCAGCCATGCTATGCGTGGGCAGTGGCTTTCTAACAAATTGGCAGTCTTTTATGTTGTAGACGGCCGACTCAGGATCAGTGCATAAAGAAATTGTACCGATATTTTCCGCATGATCAGTAACAGCGGCAAAATCGAGAGGTCGTTCTATCTTTGCTGAAAAAGGGCCGTCACTTGAATCATGGACTTTTTGGATCGCAATTGATTGTCCGCGCGCGAAAGCATAAGCATCATCAGGCCGGTTAGTAGTCCCAAACAGCATGGTATCGGCAGACAGTCCCGTATGAATATGAAGATCACCAAAGTAGGCTTGTTTTTGAGGATTAAAGTCTTCACAGCGAGGTTTTTGCTTATCATTCGCCGATCATATGCTCGCAGTGAGTGCTTGACTTAAGCAGACAAACAGGAAAACTCGCTGTATTCTTAGAGGGGTTATAGTAGGCATATACATAATCCTCATTAGTTCTATTTAATATCATAAAGGTATTATTTTTAATAATGCTGAAATATAACACAGCCATAGACGGGTTTATAATATATGAAAATATATATTTTATGGTTTTTTTTTCTCAGTTACCGCAATTGTAATGAAGCTAAACACCACCAGTTGTTGCAGCATATCAGTTCTTTGAACTTGTTTTTTTCATCGCCTCTAATAGGCGAAGATATTTACTGATGCTTTTGATTACTGAGTCATTGTCATGTATGTATAAGCGCTAATATAAACCGTTAGTATTTTAGAGCAGTTTATATCCATCAGCGGTGACTGATCTTGTGTGCCTACTCATTTTTCTCAGTTGTATTGAGATCGTAGATGGTGGAGTCAATCTTCGTGTCTCAGAATTTTTTTTACCACCATTCAATCGCCCACTTTTAACACGACGCTTAATACGCGTCCGCAGTTCACGTTTTGCCAGCAATCAAAGGTCTTTTAACCGTTCGCTAGTATGGTATTGTCATCGCTTACATCGCTTACATCGCTTTTTTAGTGAAGGGCCCGTTGACATTTCCTGTGCTGGCGATAGGTAGAGTTTGATTAAATTCAGAGTAAAAGGCGCATTGCATGTGAGAGACAAAGCTAAAAGCAGTATGATTTCAGTCGCTAGTCGGTTTTTATATTAACCAATAAATTCAGTAAGGAAGAGGCTGACTTCGCTTCATTGCTAATGCCTTGGGACATGGCTGTTTTCATCAAGCCAAAGGAGATTTTTAACGATAGTTCTTATAATAAGTCTTTAGCTATTATCATCGATGCTTGTTAACCAGAAAAGGGATTGATTTAGGCCGTCTATGCGGCACTGGCTGATGTTTTCTTATTTAAATAGAGTATCAACCGCAACGTTCATGGTTGCGATGACTTTAAACTATGTATGGTACCAGTGGGCGGACTCGAACCGCCACTCCCGAAGGAACCAGATTTTGAATCTAGCGTGTCTACCAATTTCACCACACTGGCCTTGCCATAATGTTGCTAATGCTGAGCTTCATGCGTATAAAAATGAATCTCACTACTTTGTTGCAACATTTCGTAACGCGGTTGATTATATCAGCGCGAATAATTGGCGCAAGTATTAAAAAATTTCCGAAATGTCTGACAAACACAGCAGAACGTATATCTTGTCCTATTCAGCTTAATATTCACAGTGGTTATTAGCCTCGTTATTTACTAGCTAATCCTCTGCTTTTCCGCTAATCTGCAATTAAAATTAAGCAAAAAAAATTAACTAAAAAACATGAATCTTTCTGACTTTAATTATCACCTACCAGATGAATTGATTGCTCGCTATCCTACCGAGCAACGAACAGCATCGCGATTGCTAGCGCTGGATAAAGCGAATGGTGATGTTGTACACCAAAATTTTACTGACCTACTGGGACAGCTTCAGCCTAATGATCTGCTGGTGTTTAATAATACTCGGGTAATTCCTGCACGATTATTCGGTGAGAAATCCAGCGGCGGTAAGGTGGAGGTAATGATTGAGCGAATAACCAGTGGCTCTCGAGGTATTGCTCAAATTCGAGCCAGTAAGTCGCCGAAGCCAGACAGTATTATTCATTTGGAGCAAGGCTTATCGCTTCGAGTCATTAGCCGCCTCGATGATATGTTTTTAATTGAGAGTAATGACGACGCATCACTTGCGATGGTGTTGCAAGCGGTAGGTCATATGCCGCTGCCACCTTATATCGACCGTGAAGATGAAAACTTAGATCGCGAGCGGTATCAAACCATTTATTCCGCACGAGAGGGCGCTGTAGCGGCACCTACTGCCGGTCTTCACTTTGACCAAACCATGTTGGATCAACTTCGTCATAAAGGCGTCAAGTCTACGTTTATCACTTTGCATGTTGGTGCAGGAACTTTTCAACCTGTGCGCGAATCGTATATCCCTGACCATAAAATGCATGCTGAATATGTAGAAGTGGGTGCCGATGTCTGTAATCAGGTGAGGGAAACAAAAGCCTTAGGTGGTCGGGTCGTGGCTGTGGGCACGACAGCCGTTCGCTCTATTGAGACTGCCAGCATTGAACGAGGTTGGATCGAGCCATATTACGGCGATACTGAAATTTTTATTTATCCGGGCTACCAGTTTAAAACCGTCGATGCGATGCTAACTAACTTTCACTTGCCAGAATCGAGTTTAATTATGTTGGTTAGTGCGTTTGCAGGTCGAGAGAATACATTATCAGCCTATCATCAAGCAATTAATGAGCAGTACCGTTTTTTCTCTTACGGTGATGCGATGTTCATCAGTTAAGTTAGACAATAACGAGAGATTGATTTGAAATTTTCTGTCAGCACGAGTGATGGTTTGGCTCGAAGAGGCCAATTACATTTTGACCGTGGCGTCGTCCAAACACCTGCATTTATGCCTGTTGGCACGTATGGCACGGTTAAAGGAATGTTGCCTAAGGATATCGACGCGATCGGTGCAGAAATAATTTTAGGCAATACCTTTCATCTGATGTTGCGACCAGGCATTGAGGTTGTGAGGGCTCATGGTGATTTGCATGATTTTATTGGCTGGCAAAAGCCTATTTTAACCGATTCTGGTGGTTTTCAAGTCTGGAGTTTAGGTGATTTGCGTAAAATCACGGAAGCTGGGGTTCAATTTCGATCACCTGTTGACGGCAGTCCTATATTTATTGATCCTGAGAAAAGTATTGCAGTTCAGCATGCGCTTGGTTCAGATATTGTGATGATTTTCGATGAATGCACGCCTTATCCGGCCACTGAGATTGAAGCGAAAGCGTCTATGGACCTGTCGTTACGTTGGGCGGCAAGAAGTAAAGCTGCCCATGGTGATAGCCCTGCCGCTTTGTTTGGCATTATTCAAGGAGGTATGTATCAGAACCTTCGAGCCAAATCGTTACAGGGTTTGGTTGATATTGGCTTCGACGGTTATGCGATCGGCGGTTTATCAGTCGGGGAGCCCAAGGGAGATATGCTTCATGTGTTAGATGGTTTAGAGCCATTAATGCCTAAAGATGCACCCCGATACCTCATGGGTGTAGGAACTCCCACCGATCTCGTTGAAGCAGTATTGCGCGGAGTGGATATGTTTGACTGCGTCATGCCTACCCGAAATGCACGCAATGGCCATCTTTTCACGTCTACTGGCGTCATTAAGATCCGTAATGCCGCTCATCGGCATGATACCTCACCGTTGGATAGGACTTGTGATTGCTACACATGTCAAAACTTTAGTCGTGGTTATTTGCATCACCTTGATAAATGCCGTGAGATGCTCGGCGCACAATTAAATACTATTCATAATTTGCGTTTTTATCAAAATTTGATGCGAGGCATGCGTGATGCGATCACTGATCAGAGTCTCAATGCGTTTGTCGCTGATTTTTACGATCAACAATCTGAGCTACAGCGAACCGGTTCAGCAACGCATACAGATTGAGACTCTAGACGGGTGAGATTATGTATAAGCTGTGTTTTTTTGTCCCTGAAAGCCATTTAGAATCCGTGAAAAGTGCTTTATTCAAGCAAGGTGCTGGCGCATTGGGTGACTATGACCGGTGTGCGTGGCAGGTATTAGGTCATGGACAATTTAGGCCGTTGGCAGGTAGCAAACCTTTTTTAGGTGAGGCACTCGTTCATCATAACGTAGAAGAATATCGGGTTGAAATGGTAGTGACTAACGAGCGAATTAAAGGCGTGATAGAGTGCCTGTTAAGCATTCACCCCTACGAGCAGCCCGCTTATGAGTATTGGCAGGTCAATGCCTCTTTAGACTCAATTAGTTATGTTTAAATGGGTAAATAATTGCTGAAGAGGTATGTTGCAACTCTTTTTGATACTTTCGCGTTGATAAATAAATACTTTCAGCTTGCATGGCATGTAAGTCTTTAAGCATGGTTTGCATTGCTTTCAGCGGTGAGGTAGGTTGAATCGCACTTTGAGTATCGACGGGCATTGAATGTTTGCTGTTAAGTAGTTGTCGTGAATTAAGTTGGAATAATAGCCCTGCCAATCGTTTTTTTGCATGCGGTGGCGCATCATCGATCACTTTTTGACACAAGGTCACTCTTAATGCTTCTAGCTCTTTAGGCGCACATTCAGCAAGGTAGCGGAGGGTCTCAAAGTTTGGTAACGAGGCAGACTTTACGGTTGATAATAGTGTATTTTCAGATTGAGTGAAATTGTCCATTATCCATCCTTTGGCAGTGTCAGTATTTTCCTAAAGCGAGAAGCTGGGCAATATTGTACTTAATTTAACCTTATTGATCAATTATCGATCTTTAATAAGTTGTAAAAATGAGCCGCTATGTGTTCATTTTTTGTAATTTAGATAGATTATTCAATAAAATCAATTGCTTGTTTTTTTATTTTTATGATTCAGTGATTGTTGTCATAGGTTTTACAGGATTCACACATTTGCATAGCATTTTTGGTGACAGCACTTAAAATAAACCTATATTTAACCAATAGGCCGTTTAGCCATGAAATATCGTTTAGGAGACCGTTCGCCGTCGTTTGACTTGACCAGTAATTTTATTGCCCCTAATGCCAGCGTCATCGGCCATGTGGAATTAAAAACAGATGCCAGTATTTGGTTTAACGTAGTGGTAAGGGGGGACAGTGAAAAGATCACGGTTGGTTTGGGTTCCAACGTGCAAGACGGTTCTGTCTTGCACGCAGATCCTGGTTTTCCATTAGACATCGGTGACCACGTGACTATCGGTCATAAAGTCATGTTGCATGGCTGTTCGATTGGTGAAGGCAGTCTTGTAGGTATTAACGCAGTGGTATTAAACGGTGCTAAAATTGGCCGAGGTTGTTTAATTGGCGCCAATGCCTTGGTGACTGAAAATACCGTGATACCTGACGATTCGATGGTCCTAGGTTCACCGGGTAAAGTGGTGAAGCAGTTGACGGCGGAGCAAACGGCAGCACTGCTTCAAAGTGCCCAAAGTTACGTAAAAAATGCTCGCCGATTCATGCAAGACTTAAAAATGATAGCTGATTAGATGACGTTTATTGGCTTTACAAGAATAGAGATCGTAATTGATGTTCAATGATACGAAAAAAAATGTCGCTTCGCCTTGTATCGGTGTATGTGTTTTGGATAACAATGACCTTTGTGAGGGCTGTCTTCGCACGGCTGAAGAAATTGGTTGTTGGTCAATGTACAGCAATGAGAAGAAACAGGCTGTTGTCAAACTGTCATGGCAGCGAGCTAAAGATGCAGGTAAGTTGCTTTAATCATCGTCATCAAACTCCGGTGTGTTTGTCGATGGAGTGCGCTTTGACTTTATACGTTTAATCATATTGTCTTGTATTTCAAGTACTTCAAAATCATAATCACCAATGCTTAAAGTCACGCCACTCGCATCTGGAAAAGATTCCAGTTGTTCAAGTAGCAATCCGTTCAGTGTTTTCGCGCCTTGCGTAGGTAGCTTCCAGTCGAGTTGCTTATTAATATCGCGCAGAGTCGCTGACCCCATAATCAGGAATTCATCGTTGCTACTTGGTATGATATCTGCGACCTGTTCGGTAAAATTGGTTGTGTAGTCACCAACGATTTCTTCTAGGATATCGTCGATGGTGACTAAACCAAGGACCACTCCGTATTCATCAACGACAATACCTATACGCCGTTTTTCGCGTTGAAAGTTAAATAGCTGGGTATGAAGGGGGGTTCCTTCAGGAATGAAGTACGGCTCATTAGCAGATTCAATCATGGCTCTTTTATCAAGACGAGCATCTGAATTTTTTTCACCGTTAGTTTGTGCCATTAAATACCGAGCACTTTGTCTTAGGTGGAGCATACCGACTAGATCATCCAGTTCGTCTCTAAAGATCGGCAGACGAGTGTATTCACTGGCTCGAATATCTTCCAGCAGTGTCTCAGGGTCTTCATTCACATCAAGGCCATAAATTTCGTTGCGGGGGATCATAATGTCATTCACCACAATATTTTCTAAATCAAGAATGTTGACCAGCATGCCTCGCCGTTTTTTTGGGATCTTTCCCCCAGATTCTTGAACCATTACTCTTAATTCTTCAAAGCTTAAATCATCATTTTGATTGAGCTGTGGATTTCCACCGAGCCAACGGATAATCGAATTAGTGATAAAGTTTGTGACCACGACGATTGGACGAAATAATGCTTGTAGTGGTTGTAATAAATAGGAGGCTGGAAACGCTACTTTCTCTGGATATAACGCTGCGAACGTTTTGGGCGTGACTTCGGCAAAAATTAAAATGACTAATGTGAGACTGATCGTTGCAATAATATAACCAGCATCCCCATAGATCCTGACGGCCATAGCTGTCGCGAGTGAGGCTGCCGCAATATTCACTAAATTGTTGCCAATAAGGATCAAGCCAATCAGCCGGTCTGGGCGATTAAGTAAGCGCGATGCTTTTCTAGCGCCACGGTGACCTTTCTGTTTTAAGTGTTTCAGCCGATAGCGGTTAAGCGCCATCATGCTGGTTTCAGAGCTTGAAAAAAAAGCTGAACATAGAATTAAAAAAACTAACGCCATGGTCAGCCAGCTTATTGGAATCGCGTCCAAGGCTCATTTACCTCTTGATCATTGCACAAAAGTGAATAGTGTAGAAAAGCGGTTGATTTAGCAAGTTTATATTCACTTTTTACCACCAACTGGCCGGTCAAAACTGTCAGTTAAGATAGCTTTTTACCCCTCAAATCGTTCGCCTAAACGGTTTTTTTCAAGATTATTTCAAGGACAAAATGCGTACCAAAGTACGCTAATACTAATGTGAAAAAGGCAGTTAAGGTCCATTTAACGGCGAGACTACCTCGCCAGCCATAGCGGTGTCGACCGAGCAATAATAAACCAAATAGTAACCAGGACATTATTGATAATACCGTTTTATGCGCTAGATGCTGTGAGAAAAAATCGTCAACGTATATGCCGCCGGAGACTAATGCAACAGTTAAAATCAACCAGCCCATGGTCATGAATTGAAAGAGCAGTGTTTCCATGGTCTGCAAAGGAGGCAGTTGTCTAAGCCATATACTGTCGTTTCGCTCCCTGAGGCTATAGTCAATCATCTGCAATGCCATCGCTTGGAGTGTGACAATAGACAACAGACTGTAGGCAATAATAGAACTAAGAATATGTGTCAGCATACCCGGCGAGGTGGCGACAATCGGAATATGTAAGGACACTCGGTTTGCCATGCCGACACAAATAATCGAGATTAAAAAAACGGGTATAAACAGAATTCTTAATGGGTAACGAGTCTGTGCAATTAAACACATATTAACAACGATAAATGCTGTAATAGACAGCGCATCAAAAAAGCTACTACTCAAACCCTGATTTTGTTTCGCATCGAAAAAAATTACTACAAAATGCATTACTGCACCGATTAATCCCCAAGCAGGTACTGGGCTACTTGAATCAGTTACTGTTTTTGAACTTTTGCTTAAGTTAGCTAACAGTTGAATGACGGCTATTAAATAAAATAGCATGCATGCTAGGGTTGCTATATTGGCCAGATTCATCATTGACGATACAGTCCTGTCAGTTTGTGACGTTTTCCGAGTATTTAATTACTTTTATTGGCCCCCATTTGGCTTAAGCCCAGAAGTGGTGGAAGGTCAAACGCATTTAAACGTCTCTAAAAAAGGTCTGATACTAATAGTTTACTACAAGGTACCTAATTCGTAGTTCCTTATCTTATGCTGATTCTTATCACAAGTCGATACTGACCGCTGCGATCGTAAACTAAGTTAATGCAGCCTTTAATAGTTATAATATTGGGCTTAACTCGGGTCACAGTATTTGATCATTATCAGAAAGGCAGGGTGAACTTAGCAATTATTTTACCTAATAAGTGCTTCTTTAACTGAGGTTGTTCGCAACAAGAAGAGCTCAGCCTAGGATTGTCACCACTGAGGTTAATGGTATCTGCTGTTATACTTTTTATGCGTTTAATTACTTTTCCGTACTGAGGAAGATCCATTACGATCATATCACCTTGGTGCAGATTGCTAGAACTCCTTGTGATCACATAATCTTGGTCTTTTAATGCAGGCAACATACTGTTGCCTGACACTTTAAATAATTTAAGCTTCATCCAGTACCGGTTGCACAATCGGCAAGGCAGGAGGGTAGGGTGCGACCATGGTTTTTGTTGAGATGCCTTTAGTCTGCCAGAAAATATCTGCAAATCGATTGACACTTATTAATAATTGCTCGCCATCATCTCGATTAATACCTTGCTTACACTTTGAGGCTTGCTGCATAACACTGTGTACCAGCTCATGTATTTCTGGAAATGCCGTGATTTGCGGTTGCTTAAAATAATCGCCCCAAATGGTGTTAATTAGTTGTTTGACTTCGGCTGAATGTGTTTCTTTTTGATCCACTAAACGAGTGAGTTGTGCTTGTTGGGCGGTGTTGAGTGCCTCAGGTAACTCATTAATAAGGTCCAATAAACGAATAACGCTTAAAGCTGCGTATTGGGCTGTACTTGGGTCATAAATCTTACAAGGTATATCACAATGTGCCTGGACTGCAGAGATATTAAGTTTCATGGTCTTGACTCTTTTATTTTAATCGTTCAGATTGAAAAGGGTTTCGTTGAGTGTTGGTCTCGCCCGTTAATTACTCACTGGCTGTTTTGTTAAAGTATGACTGTAGGGTAATGGTGATCGAGCCTACCAAGAAGATAAACATCATCAATAAAAGCGCAACAGAAGCTTGGTGTTCTTGTGCTAATGTGGCCTCATGATGAGCCATCGCTGTCGCTGACAGAGCGAGCAAAATAAGGCAAAAGAGGTTTTTCATGGTAATCTCCAAAATTGTGCGCATTTAGCGCAACGGTACAATGCGTATACGTAGAATGTGTATAAAATAGCCACTCACTTGGTAATGCGTGATTAAGGTATTATAATTTAACAAAACACAAATGACAAGCATTCTCATTTAAGATATCACCTCATAAAGCACATTTTAGAGAGATTTGATTTATCTCTAGTCGATTAACGACTAAGATCGCTAAAGGCGAGCACGCTTGGGTCATAATGATGACTTAGGTATACTTCAATTTTAATTCTTAACGGACGCGCGCAGACTTATTATGTTTGAAAATCTCAGTGAACGATTATCCCAATCCCTTCGTCAAATCAGCGGTCAAGCTCGTCTTAGTGAAGACAATATCAAAGACGCGCTTCGCGATGTTCGCAAAGCTTTGCTTGAGGCTGACGTTGCATTATCGGTGGTGAAAGATTTCATTGATCGGGTTCGCACTCGTGGTTTAGGGAGTGAAGTTAGTCAAAGTTTATCGCCTGGCCAGGCCTTTTTAAAAATTGTTCAAACTGAGCTAGAAGTAATCTTGGGCGAGGCTAATCAAGGCCTTGTTTTAACAGTCACACCACCGGCCATTATTTTAATGGCCGGACTACAGGGGGCGGGAAAAACAACCTCAGTGGCTAAATTGGCCCGTTATCTAAAGGAGCATCAGAAGAAAACTGTCATGGTTGTCAGTGCTGATGTCTACCGTCCAGCCGCGATACAGCAATTGGCAACCCTCGCACAAGAAGTTGGTGTTGATTTTCACCCTAGTGACAGCGATCAAAAACCATTGGCAATTGTTGAGCAAGCTTTAGCCTCAGCGAAGCGAAACGTTAGCGACGTACTCATTGTTGATACAGCGGGTCGATTGGCTATTGATACCGATATGATGGAAGAGATCAGCAGCCTTCATGCAGCATTGAAGCCAGTAGAAACATTGTTCGTGGTCGATGCCATGACCGGTCAAGATGCGGCAAATACCGCTAAAGCGTTTAATGAGCAATTGCCGTTAACCGGCGTGGTGTTAACTAAAACTGATGCAGATACTCGTGGCGGTGCGGCTTTATCTGTCGCATCTATAACCGGAAAGCCCATTAAGTTTTTAGGTGTAGGTGAGAAAACAACAGCATTAGAGTTATTTTATCCAGATCGACTCGCCTCGCGAATCTTAGGAATGGGCGACATCATGTCGCTTATAGAAGAGGCCGAGCAAAAAATTGATAAGCGCAAGGCGAATCGATTGGCGCGAAAAATTAAGCGCGGTAAAGGCTTTGATTTGGCAGATTTTCGCGACCAGCTGCAGCAAATGAATAGCATGGGCGGCGTGAGTAACATGCTTGATAAAATGCCTGGGATGTCGGGCCTGGCGCAGGCAGCTGAGCAGCATGCAGCGACGAAACAGTTTGGTCAAATGGAAGCGATTATTAATTCAATGACGCCAAAAGAACGACGTAATCCCGATGTTTTGAATGGCTCTCGCAAACGTCGGATCACGGAAGGTTCGGGTACTCAGTTACAAGATTTAAACCGTTTGCTCAAACAGCATAAGCAAATGCAAAAAATGATGAAAAA
>DDED01000118.1 GCA_002336035.1 Cellvibrionales bacterium UBA1963 | reverse complement strand
CTTGAAATCCATCTAGAATAAGTTCCTCCCACAGCGCCCGACTATCATATTCTGGCACCCCCCACTCCTCATCATGATACGCCATATATATAGGTTCGAGACCAACCCATCCACATCTTTGCATTTTTGCCTCCTAATCAACAAACGCTAGGACCAAAAGTGCATGATGCCAATAGGTACGATCGCATATAGACATATTTTGGGAACCTGCGACCTTATTTTTAGATTTTTAAAAGTTCTAAAGGTCCGTCCTCATCATGCGTCAAACAGAACCTTAGCCAAGTCCCACAGCTATTTAATTTAACTTAAACACATTCCAGTTTAAAAAAGATCCAGTATCAACAGCTGATGCACATTTCATAATGCAGTGAGGCCCAATTTTCTACAAATTTATCACTGATCAAACTTTAAATTAATGTCTTTATTTGAGTAAATAAAAGAACCTTAATGCAAGCTAGAAGATTTAAAGAAAAAAATTATAACATAACTAAATTACAATATTTTAACACAGCATGACAGATTCGTACCCTATGAAGAGCGCCAATTGTTAAAATCACCATAAAATTGGACTAATTCACAAGAGAGCGCTATCCCTCCCCCTAAAAGGGATTTTTTATGACAAATATAGTTATCGCATCCGCAGCACGTACAGCTGTGGGTAGCTTCGGTGGCGCATTTGCCGGCACTCCGGCACACGTCCTTGGTGCTTCTATTTTGGAGGCTGTTGTTGAACGCGCTGGTATCGAAAAGTCCGAAGTCAGTGAAACAATTCTTGGCCAAGTTCTAACCGCTGGTCAGGGCCAAAACCCAGCCCGTCAAGCACACATAAATGCCGGTCTCCCCATTGAAGCAGCGGCCTGGAGTATCAATCAGGTTTGCGGATCAGGTTTACGTGCTGTCGCTCTGGGGGCACAACATATTCAGCTTGGTGATGCGGATATTATTGCAGCAGGCGGCCAAGAAAACATGACGCTGGCTCCACATGTTGCACACCTTCGCAGCGGGGCAAAAATGGGCGACATAAAATACTTGGATAGCATGATCCATGATGGATTATGGGACGCATTCAACCAATATCATATGGGGCGGACCGCCGAGAACGTTGCAAGCCAATATGGCATCAGTCGCAATGCGCAAGATGAATTTGCTCTAGCGAGCCAAAATAAAGCTGAAGCAGCTCAAAAAGCCGGACATTTTATAAAGGAGATATCGCCATTTACTGTTAAAAGCCGCAAAGGTGATATCACCATAAAAATGGATGAATACATCCGACACGGTGCCACAATCGACGGTATGCAAAAAATGCGACCGGCTTTTTTAGGTGATGGTGGCTCCGTGACCGCCGCTAATGCATCAGGCATAAATGACGGTGCCGCTGCGGTTTTACTTATGACAGTTAAACGTGCGGAAGAGCGGAACATAAAACCCTTAGCACGCATCGCAAGCTATGCTACCGCAGGCCTCGATCCCTCTATCATGGGCGTTGGACCGATCTTCGCAAGCCGTAAAGCTTTAGCAAAAGCTGGCTGGTCAATAAACGACCTTGACTTGGTTGAGGCTAACGAGGCCTTTGCGGCACAAGCCTGCGCCGTAAATAAAGAAATGGGTTGGAACCCAGAAATCGTGAATGTAAATGGCGGCGCAATTGCTATTGGACACCCTATTGGCGCGTCCGGATGCCGTATTTTGAACACACTGCTGTTTGAAATGCAAAGACGCGATGCCAAGCGCGGCTTGGCTACATTGTGCATAGGTGGTGGAATGGGAGTCGCTATGTGCCTCGAACGGCCTTAATTCATGGCACTAAGCTTTTACACTAGATCATTTAACCCCACATCCACTAAAATCAGAAGACTTAAGTATTCCGATTAAATTAGAGTTTAGAACGAAACTATGTTGCAAAAATTAGACCTAATTGGTAATTAGATTTCAACAAAAACCTAATTATAGGAGGACTTAATGTCCCGTGTTGCTCTCATAACCGGTGGCACCAGAGGTATCGGTGCCGCCATATCAAAAGCTCTCAAAGCAGAAGGCTATATTGTATCTGCAACTTTTGCAGGCAACGAAGAAAAAGCTGCGATTTTTACCGCAGAAACAGGTATTGAAACATTTAAATGGGACGTTGCAGACTATGATGCATGTATTTCAGGAATTGAAGAAATCGAAAATAAACTTGGCCCAGTAGAAGTCCTCGTTAACAATGCTGGCATCACCCGTGACGCGCCATTCCATAAAATGTCTCAGAAGCAGTGGAGCGATGTAATGCGTACCAATCTTGATGGTGTTTTCAATATGACCCACCCATTGTGGAACGGGATGCGGCAGCGTAAATTCGGTCGTGTTATCAATATTTCTTCGATTAATGGACAAAAAGGTCAATTTGCACAAGTAAACTACTCTGCTGCAAAAGCAGGTGACATTGGCTTTACAAAAGCTTTAGCACAAGAAGGAGCCCGCGCGGGCATCACAGTCAATGCCATTTGTCCAGGTTATATCTCAACAGAGATGGTTATGGCTGTACCTGAAAAAGTACGTGAAACCATAGTTGCACAAATTCCGGTGGGCCGCTTGGGGGAGGCAGCGGAGATAGCGCGTTGCGTCGTATTTTTAGCATCAGACGATGCGGGTTTTATTACAGGCGCTACCTTAACGGCTAACGGCGGCCAATACATGGCATCCTAAGTCTCAAATATTGATTTAGAACGTAATATGACTGCTGCGTTGAGCAGCCGTTTTTCGTAAGTACAATCTATTAGCCAGTTAATCGTGTAATCTCTTCCTTAAGACGCAATTTTTTACGCTTCATCTCTGCTACTTGCAAATAATCAGATGATGGAGATTTTTGGGCAACCTCAACAGCATGAGAAATTTTTACATGCTTACGTTTTAGCTCAGTGATTCTGGAATTTAACTTCATAGTTCCGCCTCTCTTGCTTGC
>DDED01000012.1 GCA_002336035.1 Cellvibrionales bacterium UBA1963 | reverse complement strand
CTACCAACTGAGCTATTCCCGCGTTTTCTAGTGTCTTTTATTGCGTGCACGTCCCAATATGGGCTAACGCGAGTTTACCTGCGCGCTCATCGGGCATTGAGCCTCAAAAGAGAGCGGGTATTTTATGCGTTAATGGCCTTATGTCAAGCAAAACCCCACATATCACCCACTTAAGTGGTTCACTATTAACGCCTTTTGCTGTTTTTAGCGAATTTGTACGATTCACCGTCGAATCGGCGACAATGCCTTACATTGAGTCTTTGAAATCGGGCCAAGCTGCGCGAAGATAAATTAGCATTGACCAAAGTGTTAGCCCTGCGGCCATATAAAGAGCGGCAAGACCCATCACTTCAATCCACACCATATTAAGTGAGGTTTGGGCCAGCAATATGATAATGGCGATCATTTGTAGGGTGGTTTTTAGTTTGCCTACATAGGAAACCGCCACACTAGTGCGCTTACCAATTTCGGCCATCCATTCGCGCAAAGCTGAAATGACGATTTCTCGGCCAATAATAACCATTGCTGGTAAGGTAAACCATGCGAACGGATACCGCTCAAGTAAAACAATTAGCGCGACTGCAACCATTAACTTGTCGGCAACAGGGTCTAAAAAAGCGCCAAATTCGGTAAACTGGTTAAGTTTTCGCGCTAAATAGCCGTCAAACCAGTCGGTGATAGCGGCCGCTGAGAAAATCAACGCTGCAGCCATGCCGGTCCAGTGGAATGGTAGGTAAAAAACCACCACTAAAATAGGAATCATTAAAATACGAATTAACGTTAGGGTGTTCGGTATAGTCATTAACTGGCTTGCCAAGTCTCATAGAATCGGTGTATTGAGTATAGGCTACTCCGTGGCATTGTGTGAGGTTTTAAACAGAAGGGGGCTCGGTTTTTATATTTGGCTTAATGAGGGTGCAGTGCCGCATGAATATCCTGTGCTAAGCGTTGGCTGATGCCATCGACTTTTATCAGTTCGTCAATATTGGCACGTTCAATTTCTTGCCAGCCGCCAAAGTAGCGAAGTAAGTCGCGGCGGCGCTTGGGGCCAACGCCAACAATGCCTTCAAGCGGGGAGGTGGTCTTCTTTTTGGCGCGACGAGCACGATGGCCTGTAATCGCAAAGCGATGCGCTTCGTCGCGTACTTGCTGTATCAGGTGCAGCGAGGCAGCATCGCTAGGGAGTGTCAAAGGGTTGTCGGCACTGCCAACATACAGCGTTTCTAACCCAGGTTTACGGGATGCGCCTTTGGCCACACCAATAATCAACACCTCGTTGATTTGCAGTTCTTCAAGCACTTCAATGGCTTGGTTTAATTGGCCTTTGCCACCGTCGATGAGTAATATATCGGGTAATACACCTTCGCCTTTTTTAATGCGTGTGTAGCGTCGTTCTATCGCTTGACGCATGGCAGCATAGTCATCACCACCGGTAATCCCCTCAATGTTAAACTTACGGTAGTCTGATTTTTTTGCACCTTCTTGCGTGAACACCACGCAAGAAGCCACGGTTTGTTCGCCACTGCTATGACTAATATCAAAGCATTCAAGTCGTTCGGGTAGTTCGTCTAAGTGCAGATCTTTTTGGAGTTGTTCAAAACGATGGTTGACTTGTTGACGGCTATTGATACGCGCCAATAAGTTTTGATCGGCAGTTTGACCAGCCATTTCAAGCCATCGAGAACGAGCGCTTCTTACGCTGTGCAATAATTTTATTTGTTTTCCAGCGCTGCTGTTTAGCGCTTCGCTAAGCATTGCATTATCGCTTAACGGCGCGTTAATGATCAGTTCGCTAGGAACCGTTCCAAGCGCGCCGCCTTGAATGATATAAATTTGTGATATAAACGCTTCGAGTAAGGCTTCAACAGTATCAATGATGCCTACTGCGGGATAGTAGCTTCGGCTGCCAAGCATTCGACCGCGTCGAACATACAGTACTTGCACGCAGGCATGACCCGAGTGAATGGCACCTGCAATGATGTCGATATCACCACGGCCGCTATCAATAAATTGTTTTTCTTGAATACGGCGTAAGTGAGCCAATTGGTCGCGCTTTTCAGCGGCTTGTTCAAAATTAAGCTGCTCAGCGGCACGATCCATTTCAGCGCTTAATTGTTCTGTTAGGTCATCATTTTCACCTTCTAAAAACAGCATGGATTTGCGAACTGTTTCTGCATACTCTGAGCGTTCTATTTTTTCGACACAGGGTGCAGAGCAGCGGCCAATTTGATGCTGCAAGCAAGGCCGAGATCTGTTGTTAAAAAAACTGTCCTCGCATTGCCTAACTTTAAACATTTTTTGTAATAGCTTTAAACTTTCGCGTACGGCATAACGATTGGGAAAAGGGCCAAAATATCGACCTTTGGTGCGTTGCTTACCGCGGTGGAATGCGAGACGTGGGTAGTCGTGTTGGCTCGAGACGTAAATATAAGGATAAGACTTGTCGTCACGCAATAATATGTTGTATGGCGGTTTTTCGGTTTTAATTAAATTGTGTTCGAGAATTAAGGCTTCCGTTTCACTGCTGGTCACTGTGACATCAATATGGGCAATTTTTTTCACTAATGCTTCGGTTTTACTGCCAGGTTCTTGCCGACGAAAATAACTTGCTAACCGTTTTTTGAGGTGTTTTGCCTTACCAATATAAAGGTGTTTTTGCTGATGGTCATACATCTGGTAAACGCCAGGCCGATGGCTGCAGTTGGCAAGAAAAGAGTCAGAGTCAAAGTGCTTTAAGGCTTTTTTTGCCTTTGCTGCGTCAACATCAAGGTCTACACAAGTGTCGTCGGTATGAACGGGGCCAGTGAGGGCAGTCTTTTTCAAGTGCTACCTCCAGGAACAGGTGCAATATAAGGATAATAACTGGCCAGAATTAGCCACATGTAACAGTATAGCGTTGTTTTACGCGGTGAATAGACTTTTAGATGGGCTTTTGGCAAAGAGATGCGGCTATTGGTGCAAACAAACGCGACAATTGCAGGGACCTTAACCGCTCTTTTCAATAATGATCATATTGTGCTTTAGCGCACAATGACTCAGCTCAACATCATTGCTGAGCGATAATTTTTTGAAAACACGAGCTTTATAGCTAAGAATTGATTTATTTGATATGGACAGTTTTTTAGCAATATCGGCATTGTTATAACCTTGCGATATCATTGTAGCGACCTGTAATTCACGTTCGGTAAGAGCAACGAAGGGTTGGAGGTCGGTTGATGGCGGTGATTGAATTTGAGATTTTGTCAATTCACACTGGTACAGTTGACCGTCTTTGACTGTTTTTATCGCTTCAAGAGTGTCATTCAATGTGTGATTAGGATGAATAAACCCTTCTGCGCCTGCCTTGAAATGCAACGAGGCATAAAGGCCATCATCAATGTTGGAAAACCCAATAATATGCGTTTTATGTGACATTTTTTTGATACGTTTAATTGCCTCAAGGCTGCCAATGCCTTTAATGTGGGCGTTGATTAAAACAATATCAGGCCTTAGAGACTTAACGAGCTTTACGACTTCTTCGCCGCTGTCAGCGTAACCAACATATTGCACGACTTCATTGTTGGTCAATCCAAATTGAATCACATCGTTATTGGCGAGACGAACAGAATAAGCGGCGCCTAGACGTTGGGAAAACCCTGCAAGTAATATCCTTGTTATCAATCCAAGTGCCATCCATGGTTTTTTTATTAATTTCTTCTAAGTCAATGAAAGGACGTTACTTTTTTTGTAATACATCACCCATCATTGATAAACTGCGTGTTATATTTACTGTATCAAATTAGCTTTACTAATATTTAAGACCTAACATATATTAATTATTTTTGCTAATATTTGCAAGTGAGGTTCAACATTACTGGAATCTTTTTAAACGGGCAGTAATGTTAGCTACGAATAGCTACGAATAGC
>DDED01000047.1:4975-14344 GCA_002336035.1 Cellvibrionales bacterium UBA1963 | reverse complement strand
ATTACACCTAATATCGACAAAATCGCCACTGAAGGCATGTTGTTTACCCGTTCATTCACTGCAACAGCGATGTGTGCACCCACAAGAATGCAATTGTATACGGGTCTTTATCCGGTGCGAAATGGTGCTTACGGCAACCATACTCGCGTTTATGATGACGTAAAGAGCGCCACCTATTACTTTAGGAATCTCGGTTATCGGGTTGGCCTCTCTGGCAAGGGCCATATATTTCCAAGACAAGCTTTTCCTTTTGAACGCACCGGCAAAGTAAATAAAGGGCCCAAGGGAGAGTCGTCATTCGGCATTGAGCAAACCCGAAAGTTTATGGCAAGAAATAAAAACCAGCCCTTTTTCTTGGTCATTGCTTCATCGAACCCTCATGAACCCTGGGACAGAGGCGACGCAAGTCTTTATCCACCCAATAAAATTGAACTGCCGGTCTTTTTGAATGACACGCCCGGTCTTCGCCACCGTCTTTCACAATACTTAGCGGAGGTCTCTGACCTTGACCGTGAGGTCGGCTTAATCGACGATGAGATAGAGAAACTCGGCATTAAAAACAATACCATATTTATTTTCACCAGCGAACAAGGCAGTAGCTTGCCATTTGGTAAATGGACTAACTATGATGCCGGCCTTCGTAACGCTTTTATCATTCGCTGGCCAAATAAAATAGATGCCGACATAAGCACCGACGCAATGATTGAATACGTTGACATTATCCCTACGCTGACTGACCTTGCGACAAACACCATACCGGAAAATTTAGACGGCAAAAGCTTTAAGGCTGTGTTGAAAGGTCATGCAACCGGACATAAGACGCATGTTTTCGGCATTCAAACCAGTTTGAATATACATGATGGTGCGCCCTATCCGATACGTTCAGTACGAGATGAAAAATATAAGTTAATACATAATTTAATGTCAGATAATATCTTCTCAAATATTTTAACTAACAAAAGCTGGTTTAAAGAAGAACTTGCTATAGAGAAAAAAATTGCTGGTGACAATTATGCTGGTTATGAGAAACGACCTGAATTTGAACTCTATAATATAATCAAAGACCCCTTTGAACAAAAAAATATCATTAGTCAGCCTCAACACTCACGCAAAGTCGCGGCATTGAAAAAAAAATTGGCTCGATGGATGGAGCAACAGGGTGATCTTGGCATAGAAACCGAGTTGGCTGTATGTGATAGAAAAGGGTTCAATAATCGGGGCTGTAACTGAACAACAGCAGACCCGTTTCGTTTTGGGACATGACAGAAGGTGACGCTCGGTGAAGTGATGGGGTTGTTAAAGCTCGCATTTACCCTCCTTTTCTTGTCAGAATTTAAATGAATAAATCTCTTTTCTGTCCAGCTCACAGATGGCTAAATAGATGCGTTGCCCTGCTCAATAAACCATTTTTACTGTTACATAGATTATTGACAACGTTCACTTGCGTAGCCCTACTACATCATAAAGAATTAAGAACATGAGACTAACATTTATAAGCTTAAGCTATCGAACCGGATTAATTCTGGCAGGCTTACTTACCCAAATGCTAAGCAGCAGTTCTGCCATGGCCATGGACAGCATTAAAGATGGAAATGTTAGACCCAACATATTATGGATTGTTAGCGAGGACAACAGTCCTTTGCTCGGTGCCTATGGGGACGAATTTGCCACTTCGCCCAACATAGATTTACTCGCTCAGCAGTCTATCGTGTTTGACAATGCCTTTGCTAACTCACCCGTTTGCGCCCCGACTCGCTTTTCTATTCTTACTGGTATGCATGCTAACGCAATGGGCACCAATAATATGAGAAGTCGCTATAGAGTGCCCGACTTTGTTAAACCTTATACCGATTACTTACGTGCTGAAGGTTACCATGTCACTAATAACAACAAAACCGATTACAACTATGCCACCGATGCAGACATCCCTGTAGATAGACATCTAAGCCATCAAGATTGGCAAAGGATCGATAGCAAAATATGGGATAAAGGTAACTATTCTGATCGTCAAGAGAACCAACCCTTCTTTCACGTCTTCAACATATTTGAGTCGCATGAAAGCAGATTACACCGACCACTGAAAAACACAAACCACGACCCTAAACAGGTAGAGCTGCCACCGTATCATCCTGACACGTCTGACATCCGAGCTGACTGGGCCTTATATTATGATCAAATTAAGCAAATGGATCATTTAGTTGGCCAAAAAATTGCTGAACTTAAAGCCGCCAACGAGCTTGAAAATACCATTGTTTTTTATTATTCCGACCACGGTGGTGCGTTGGCAAGAAGTAAGCGCTTTTTATATGATACCGGTATAAAAATACCACTGATGGTTCGTGTCCCTAAAAAGTTCAAACACCTTTTAAATAATGATTCAAGCAAAAGAACAGATCAAATCGTTGACATTGTTGACCTTGCGCCCACCCTATTATACTTGGCCGGCATAAAGAAACCTGCACACCTGCACGGGCAAAATATCTTTAGCCCAACGAGCCAAGAAAATAAACCCTATAGCTACCTCTATCGAGGGAGAATGGACGCTCGAATTGATCTAGTGCGCGCTTTACGCAGCAAGCAGTTTAAATATATTCGTAATTATATGCCTCACCGACCTAACGGCCAGCATTTGGCTTATCTGTGGAAGGCCGCCTCAGTCAGGTCCTGGCAAGCAACGTGCCAGCAAGGTCAATGCAACCCGATACAACAACGATTTTGGCAAACCCGACAAGCTGAAGAACTATACGACATTTCAAGTGACCCATGGGAAGTGAATAATCTCGCTAGCGACCCTGACTTTCAACAACAACTTGTTAGCATGCGAAAAGATTTAAATGCCATGAACCGACACTATAAGGACGTTGGTTTTATTCCAGAGGGGGAGTTAATCCAAAGAACACAAAATACTACCGGCTATGATCTAGTGCGCCAAGCTGATTTTCCCATCGGTTTAGTGATTGAAACAGCCGAACTGGCGAGTCGAGCTGATGTAGAAAATCTAGCTGTTTTTGTTCAACGCCTGTCTCATCCAGAAGCGGTTGTTAGGTACTGGGCTGCAGTCGGCTGTAGCATTCTGCAAGCTGAAGCTAAGCCCGCAAAAACCGCCTTAATTCCTCGACTTAACGACCCGTCAGCCGATGTCAACATTGCCGCTGCCGAAGCGCTGATCTATTTAGGTGCAGAAAAAGTCGCCTTGGCCAAACTGATGTTTCATTTAAGGCACCCAAACGCCATGGTTAGAATCCATGCAGCCAATGTTTTAGACGCTATTGGTAGTAAAGCCGAGCCAGTGGCCAATGAACTGCAAGTGATGGTTGATTCCATGCAACAGTTAAGAGCGCAGGGAAAAAATTCTGATAAACGCCATCTGTTCCATGCATTGTCTTACACGGCGGCTAAATTCTAGCCGTTAACTGTTATCGCTTAATAATTGCTTCTGCCTTCGCTGAATGAATTACGGGGGCATTAAAAATGGCGTTAACCCAAAGCCGTTTTTTGAACGGAAAGATTGCCAGAAAACATGATGAACCACTATATCTAAGCGCATCCTTACAAAAGTCTACACTTATGAAGTGAAAACACTTTATAATTAGGCTCCCGCTCGTCCAAATTTAAGGGCTGAGAGGATTTGTCTGGTATTTAACCACCCCAATTTAGCCCCGTTAATGACTTAAGTTGATGACTATGAATTTATTAGAACAATTGAAACAAGTAACCGTAGTCGTTGCCGATAGCGGTGATGTCGATTCTATTAAGGCATTAAATCCGACCGATGCAACGACCAACCCTTCGCTCATACTGCAAGCCGCAAAACTGCCTCAGTATCAACATTTAATCGCTGATGCGATTGATAAAGCGGGTAGCGATATTGACGATATATGCGACCAACTGATTGTTAACTTTGGCTGTGAAATACTGCATCACGTGCCAGGTCGCGTATCCTCTGAAGTCGACGCCAGATTATCATTTGACACTGAAGCCAGCATGGCTAAAGGCCGCAAACTGATTCGCCTTTATGAAGCGGCTGGCATTAATAAACAACGAGTCCTCATAAAGCTGGCCTCCACTTGGCAGGGAATTAAAGCCGCAGAGCAACTTGAAAAAGAAGGGATTGCCTGTAACTTGACCTTACTGTTTTCAAAAGCGCAAGCCATTGCTTGTGCCGAAGCCAATGTCACGTTAATTTCACCTTTCGTTGGTCGCATTCTCGATTGGTTTAAGAAAAGTGAAGGCAAAGATTTTTTTGGTGCCGATGATCCTGGTGTCAAATCCGTCACGGGTATTTATAATTACTACAAACAGTACGGCTATAAGACAGTAGTGATGGGGGCAAGCTTTAGAAACACCAGCGAAATCATTGAGCTGGCTGGCTGTGATTTACTGACAATATCACCTGCCCTGTTAAATGAACTGCAAGACACTGAGGGTGCATTACCCACTAAATTGTCTTCCGCAGGCATTGCCAAGAAAAATCGTGATGAAATCACCCCATTGACCGAGTCCAGTTTTGCTTGGCATCATAATGAAGATGCGATGGCGGTTGAGAAACTCGCCGAAGGCATTCGTAATTTTGCCAAAGACCAAGCCATTTTAGATCAGCTTGTCACGGAGATTGTTAAACAAAAATAATCCACTGGTCGCAGGAGTAAACTGATGACCGCAAGGCCAGTTGACACAATGTCAACTGGCCTTTTTTTCCCATAAAATAAAACCGTTATGAATGTCACTGCCATGCATTAGCCACGCTGTTCGGTGCCTATTTAGATTCGCAAGCATGGAGGCATGTTTAATCTCTTGGTCAATGGTCAACAGCCTTAAAATTTGCTTATCGGTAACATGCCGTTGCCTGCATCAAACTCAGTTGCACATTATTAGTACAAAGTGTTAAGCTAGTAAAATCAGAACACAACCTTGTTGATAGGTGCCTAGTGGAGTCGTAGGGATTTTCCCTGCATGAGTTACCACCGCTAGACTTAAACGGGAAGTTCGGTCAGTTTACTACAATAAACGATTCCGACGCTGCCCCCGCAACGGTAATTAGTTTCAGCCAAACGCTGACAGCTATAGCCCGGAACCGGCCTCCGACAATAAGCAACCATCGCGGAGGGCGATATGGAATTGCACAGTCATCTGAGGCTTACTATGTGCCTCGATCCTGTCACGGTATTCATTTACCTCAATCATCCATTTCCCGACACAGCGATAATACGATCACAACGCCCCGTTGCGTTACTGTGATACCGTGTTAATACGCCTGTCGAAACAGAGACATTTTCGTCTCCTGAATCTCTATGCCCGTCAGCTTGGTAGGAATTTTTATTATTCAATAAAAGCCTGTCTGTTTTTTACTGGTATTCTCACAACAATAAGCAGCTTTACTGCCGGAAATGCTGCCGCACAAGCCAGCACCGCTATCGAAGAAATTATCGTGACCGGCTTACTGCCCGAACCGATGCATCGCTTGGCCAGTAGTGCCAGTTTGATCACCGCCGAGGACATCGCACGTGCTGGCGCGAACAGCCTACCTGAACTCTTGTCACAACTTGCTAATGTCACGCTTAAATCTTATACCGGCAACGCTAAGTCCAGCAGTATTGATATTCGTGGTTCGGGTGCCACCAGTGTTAGCAATGTGCTGGTCTTGGTTGACGGCGTCAGAATGAATGCCAGTGACCTTTCTGGGGTCGATTTCTCACTGATTAACTTACAGCACATTGAGCGCATTGAGGTCATACGTGGCGGTAATAGCGTCCGCTATGGCAGCGGTGCATCGCATGGGATAATTAATATCATTACCCGAAACAAAGATGCTGAAAATGCTCGGTCAATACAATTAAGCGCAGGACAACACGACAATTACCGAATAGATACGAGCATCCACAAATCTGGTTATAAACAGCATTTTTCAGTCAATGCTTCTATCGCCCAGTCGGCAGGCTACCGTCATCACAACCAACTTGACCAACACGATCTATTATTCAATTATCAAACACAATTCAACACTCACGATCAATTCAACTTCAACAGCCGATTTCACCGCGATACCTTTGAGCACCCTGGCGCATTAAGCCCCTCAGCAATAGACAGCGGCAGTATCGATAGGCAAGCAGGCAGTATCGTCGCAGGATCTGAGGGTAAAACACGCGATGACGCCCAGCTATTCAATTATCAAAAACACTTCCATCCGCAACTGTTACTAAGCGGTCGGTTACACTTTCGAGAAAGAGAAAACCACTATCTTTTTGGTCAGACATTCAAACAGACACCAAAAGCTAATCGCGATCGGATCGAGCAACGGACCTTGGCTACCGAATTATTATTGCAATGGCATAGCCAAAATGAGCAGATTTTTATATTTAGTGGCATCATTGATGAAAAAAATGACTATAGCCGCAGCCAAGGCGGTCATGACATCGAAAATAGCAATCATTATGTGGGCGACTTAACATCAAAGGCAGAATTTATCAGCTTTCGCCTGAAGCCCAATGACAGGGTAATGTTCGATGTTGGCTATCGCCACGATCGAAGCGAAAACCAATTTAAACACCAACAACTCATTGCTGATGAACAATCAAATCAATGTGATACCTACTTAATAGAGTCGGCAATTGGTAGCTATCCAGACAAGATCAACTGCCCTTTAATTAAAAGCGATAGAACAAACGCAAAGCATATCTGGCGTAATGAGGCTTTAGAATTTCGCAGCTTATTTGCACTTAACCATCAACTTAACGCCTACGTCAGCTTTTCAAAAACATTTCGCAACCCCAATGTTGACGAACTGGTCTTATCAGCACCGGATTTATCCCCGCAAACGGCAGATCGCTATGAAACTGGCGTAAAGTTTCACGGTGAAAGACTGAATATCGATATCGGCTATTTTGACTTCAAAACTCATCGTGAGATTTTGTTTCGCAGCGGTGTCGAGCATGGCGTTAACTTTAATGCCATGGGCCTTATCGAGAGAACCGGTGCTGAATTACAGGGCCGAATCTTCATTGATAACAATATCGATGTTACAGTGGACCTAGGTTACACCGATGTCGTTACCGAAGATGACAAGCGAATGCCCTTAGTGCCGTTTTGGACCGGCTCAATAGGAGCTAATTGGCAAATTAAACCTTCCACTCACTTGACGATTAATGCTAACTACACCGGCCAACGCTTTGACGGCAATGACTTTACTAACGACCGCTTCCCTGTCATTAGCAGTCACACAACCCTCAATACAACATTGCATATTCAACAAAAACGGTCATCTACAAAAAAAATTGACTGGCACATCAGCATCAACAATCTGTTTAATGCTGACTATTATGACATTGCCTACAGCAATACGGTCTATCCCGCGCCATTGAGAACCATCATGGGGGGATTGACCATTGAACTTTAATTACACCTCGACAATCATCCGGCACAGTTTAGCCACCTTGAGTCTTTTTTTCAGCTTTCAACTATTAGCTGGCCCCTTTGCCCCTGCAGCAGGCAGCAGCGGTTCAACAGCTGTGGCTGCAGACAGCCCAAACATTATGGCTTGGGCGCAAGGTTATCTAAATTACTTTCCCTGTAAATCGCCTGACATTGAAACCAATCCGCCCTGCCAACCGAATGACAATTATGTCAGCGAGCAATTTCAAACGGCCGAAAATGCGCTTAATGTTGCTGGCAATAGCGACGGCAATAATATTGGCTATACCTTTGACATAGTTTCTTTAGGCAGAGGCGGCAGTATTACCTTATTATTTGATCCACCCATTCGTAACGGTGAGGGCAATGACTTCGCCGTGTTTGAAAACAGCTTTTCAAATAGCTTTTTAGAATTAGCATGGGTAGAGGTATCCTCCAATGGCGTGGATTTCTTTCGTTTTCACAGTGTTTCGTTAACCGACTCCGCCGTTAACAGCTTCGGCAATATTGACCCCACTGACGTGACAGGTCTAGCAGGCAAATACCGCCGCGGCTTCGGCACGCCATTTGATTTGGAGCAGCTCACGGTCACCCATAGCCATCTGAATAATCTCGACCTAAACCGCATCAGTCATGTCAAAATAATTGATATTGTGGGTGACGGCTCTCATTACGACAGCATTACCTCAGGCAATGGCCCTAACCCTATTTATGACCCCTACCCTACCTCGGGTTCCGCCGGATTCGATCTCGATGCAGTCGCGGCCTTTTATGTCGCTGAAGCCCTACATGAAGAAAATGTTCCAATACCCCCCCTATTTTTGAGCTTACTGAGCTTATTAATACTGCTCATAAACCAATTGAGCAGATCTTTTCAATCACCAAAAAAACGTAAACCTCTGGAGTTTTAACTATGGATATTAACTTAACAAAAACCTTACTCACCGTTGCCAGCCTTTTTATCACCGCTCAATCTCAGGCTATCGTGGTTGATTTCGATGACAATGTGCTTTTGACGAATAGCACGCCCGCCATTTCGGGTGCTGGTAGCTTTATTAGTAATGGAGTAACCTTCACTAATAATTGGAATACCGAATATGATTGTTGCTGGAGCAACTTCACCTATTCCAATCAAACCGATACGACTACTCCGGGTTACACCAGTCAATTTAGTGCAATCACCGGTGCTGACCAAAGTGGTAACGGCAACTATGCGGTGGCTTATAACAGCAGCTCAACGGATGCTAACGTACAATTTTCGAGTGCCACCCAAGTCAACTCGGCCTACTTTACCAATACCACCTATGCTTATCTTGCGGTTGCAGATGGTAATGATGGCTATGGGGGAGTGAAAGGTGCATTTGCAGCTGGCGATTTTTTCACCCTACAGATACAAGGCTTAGCGCAAAATGGTAGCGTACTCAATACCGTCGATTTTAATTTAGCCGACGGTGCAGATGTAGTTAACAGTTGGGAGTTAGTCGACTTATCCAGCCTGGGAACCGTTTACGGCTTATCGTTTGGCCTCACTTCATCAGATAATGGCGAATGGGGCATGAATCCCCCTGCTTATTTTGCGATGGATCCCCTCGATATTCAAGCCATACCGCTGCCAGCCTCAGCCCTATTGTTCACTTCTGCACTGTCAGTTTTTGGGCTTATTCGCCGCAAAGTCCGATAGTTACAGAAGTTACAAAGAGTCACCGATAGTGCTTATTTCCTCCAGTAAATGCTCCAACAGCGTCTACTGGAGGCCTTTAAAGCTTCTCAATGTCTTCCCTCCTCGCTCTGCTTAAATTACAATGGTCGTTTATGATCATGAGCACCCCTCCTCTGTATGAGCGACACAATTAGCCAAGACAGCCACACGCCAATGATGCGCCAGTTCCTTAAGATTAAGGCGCAGCATCCTAATGAGCTGCTGTTTTATCGTATGGGCGATTTTTATGAATTGTTTTTTGA
>DDED01000047.1:0-4668 GCA_002336035.1 Cellvibrionales bacterium UBA1963 | reverse complement strand
CGATTTTTATGAATTGTTTTTTGACGATGCTAAGCGTGCCTCAGAGCTGCTGGACTTAACCCTAACCGCTAGAGGTAAATCCGGTGGCAAGCCCATTCCAATGGCCGGCATTCCCCACCATGCGGCTGACGGTTACTTAGCCAAATGTGTTAACGCCGGACTCAGCGTGGCTATTTGCGAACAGGTCGGCGACCCTGCCACCAGTAAAGGCCCGGTTGAGCGACAAGTGCAACGCATTATCACCCCCGGCACACTCAGTGACGAAGCCTTAATGGATGCGAAGCGCGAACCGCTTCTAATCTGCCTTTATCAGCATGATGATACGTATGGCTTAGCGTGGTTGGCCATGGCCAGCGGTAAGTTTTCGATTTGTGAGACGCCATCAATTAATGAGCTGAAGGCTGAGCTACTTCAACTCGATGGTGCTGAACTGCTCACCATTGATGCCAGCACTATTGCTGATACTATTGTCGACCCCAACATTATTCGTGAACGGCCCGAATGGGAGTTTGATCACGACACCGCGGTTAAAGAACTGAGCCGTCAATTTGGCACGCGTGATTTATCGTCTTTTGGTGCCGACGCCTATCCTGTTGCTGTCTGCGCCGCCGGCGCCTTAATTCAATATGCTCGCACCACGCAACCAGGCCCTTTACCGCACATAAAAACCTTGGCGGTTGAACAACGTCGCGATTACTTGTGCATTGATGCCGCCAGTCGTCGTAATTTAGAGCTGGACAAAAATCTCAATGGCGATGAAGCCAATACATTACTGGCCGTTATCGATCATGCCGCTACTGCAATGGGCAGTCGCTTGATACGGCAATGGCTGGCCAAGCCCTTAAATCAATTAGCGCCCATTATTGCACGCCAGCAAGCCATACAAGCACTGCATCATAACTTTGCTTTTGAAGCGATTGGCTCGACCTTAAAAGCTATCGGTGATATGGAACGCATTTTAACCCGCATCAGTTTACGCAGTGCACGGCCGCGCGACCTCACCCGACTAAGCGATTCGCTCAATGCATTACCGGCTGTTAGTGCCCTGTTGACAACAATTGATAACCCTTTGATTGATCGTCTACACCTTGAAATAGGGGTTTTTCCCGAACAGCAAGCCCTCTTATCGCGAAGCCTCATCGACAACCCGCCAATGACCGTGCGCGATGGCGGCGTGATCGCCAATGGCTATGACAGTGAACTCGATGAACTTCGGGCCCTTAGCACCAATGCCTCAGAGTTTCTCTTGCAACTTGAACAGCGCGAGCGTGAAAAGACCGGCATCAACACGTTAAAGGTTGGTTATAACCGTGTGCATGGTTACTACATTGAAATCAGTCGTGCGCAATCGGCCAATGCACCGGTTGAATACACGCGACGTCAAACCCTTAAAAATGCTGAACGTTTTATCACACCAGAGCTTAAAGTCTTTGAAGACAAAGCACTCAGCGCGCAAAGCAAGGCCTTAGCGCGAGAAAAATACCTGTATGAAGCGTTAATAGAACGATTAAATCAGTCGCTCATTCCATTGCAACGTTCAGCGACAGCAATTGCTGAAATGGACTGTCTGACCACGCTAGCAGAACGAGCCGACAGCCTTAGCTGGCATAGCCCAAAGCTTGAGGAACGTGCAGGGATAGTGATAAAACAAGGCCGTCATCCCGTGGTGGAGCAGGTCTCTAGTGATCCTTTTATTCCAAATGATTTACACGTCGATCAACACCGCCGCATGTTAATTATTACAGGCCCTAATATGGGCGGCAAATCAACCTATATGCGACAGGTCGCACTCATTACTATCTTGGCACATATGGGCAGTTACGTACCCGCCGAATCAGCCACTCTAGGATTAGTCGATCAAGTGTTTACTCGCATTGGTTCCTCCGATGATCTTGCCGGTGGGCGCTCTACCTTTATGGTTGAAATGTCAGAAACCGCTCATATACTCCATCACGCCACGGATCGAAGTTTGATTTTAATGGATGAAATTGGCCGCGGCACCAGCACTTTTGATGGGCTGTCATTGGCTTGGGCCTGCGCTCATCACTTAGCTGAAAAAATTCAAGCGTTCACGCTTTTTGCCACCCATTATTTTGAGTTAACCTGCCTAGCAGAAACTAACCCCAGCATTGAAAATGTACACCTCAACGCGACAGAATACGGCGATGATATCGTTTTTATGCACACAGTAAAATCTGGACCGGCGAATCAAAGCTACGGCATACAAGTGGCTAAATTAGCTGGTATTCCTGAGACGGCGTTAGACTTTGCCCGCTCTAAGCTTTTAGAGCTTGAGAGAAAGGCTCTTGGCCTCGATAATAACATCCACTCAACTCGTCAAACCAATGACTCACCATCAAACAGCCGAATGGTTAAAGTGATTGATCAAGTCGATCTATTCCAAAACACTGAAAGCCCACTCACCCAAGCCTTATCGGCATTAAACCCCGATGAAATGTCACCTATGGCGGCACTCGAGACACTTTATCGACTCAAAAAACTCCTTTGAATTAAAAATAACCTCTGTGAACCAAGCACTTAGCTTTGCCGTATTATAATTAATAATGGGTAAAATAACTTTGACTGCCGTTTGACGCGTGATAGAATCCGCCCTCAATTTGTTTTGATAAACGCTCTGACTCACCTCATCCACGAGTAATAAGCAATGACTTTTGTTGTATCAGAAAATTGCATCAAGTGTAAGCATACTGACTGCGTAGAAGTGTGCCCCGTTGATTGTTTTTATGAGGGTCCAAATTTTCTGGTTATTCATCCTGATGAGTGCATCGATTGCGCTTTATGCGAACCTGAGTGCCCGGTAGAAGCCATTTTTTCTGAAGACGAACTCCCTGAGGGCCAAGAAGTTTTCCTTGAATTGAACGCCGAACTTTCTGAAGAATGGCCCAACATTACAGAAATGAAACCAGCACCCGATGATGCCGACGAATGGAATAATGTGCCTGATAAACTTCAGCATTTAGAACGTTAAGTATATTTTCTCAAAAAAAGATTTGAATTGCTGTTCTTTTCTTTTGTCACCGTAGCGACCCCTTAATCCAGTTTGGTCGCTATTGGCTAAAGACCGACTCACTTGACAAACCTTCATTTCTCATAATTTCTTTTAAGCGCCGAAGCGCTTCAACTTGTATCTGCCTTACTCTTTCGCGGGTTAAACCAATCTCTGCGCCTACCTGTTCAAGGGTAGCCGACTCATGGCCTCGCAACCCAAAGCGTCGAGTAATTACCTCACGTTGCTTTTCTGATAAATCATCCAACCATGCATCAACACTGATGCGTAGATTATTATCTTGTAATAATTGCGCAGGGTCAGAAATTTTATGGTCAGCAACCGTCTCAACAACCGTTCTTTCAGAGTCATAACCCAGCGGCGCATCAAGTGAGGTTACGCGCTCATTCAGCTTGAGCATTTTCTTCACATCTGCAACGGGCTTGTCTAATAAATCTGCAATATCCTCTGCTGTCGGTTCATGATCTAGCTTTTGACTTAATTCTCTGGATGCACGTAAATACACATTGAGTTCTTTGACAACGTGAATGGGTAAACGGATCGTGCGCGTCTGATTCATAATACCACGTTCAATGGTTTGGCGAATCCACCATGTTGCATACGTTGAAAAACGGAACCCTCGATCGGGATCAAACTTTTCAACCGCGCGAATAAGCCCTAAGTTACCCTCTTCAATCAAATCTAACAAAGTTAGACCTCGATTCAAATACCGTCGTGATATTTTAACCACCAAACGGAGGTTAGATTCTATCATTCGTTTTCGTCCGGCTTCATCGCCCGATAGGGCAAGCCGCGCAAAATGTTTTTCTTCATCAGCGGTCAACAGCGGTGAAAAACCGATTTCATTAAGATACATTTGAGTAGCATCAAGCGATTTAGGCGACCGCGTAGCAGTTTTTCGCCTTGCATCCATATCACCTGCGATCTCTTTGATATCTTCTACTATGTCAGCAGATTGGCCATCGTCATTAAGTTCAGCGTCTATTTGCTCTTCTGAATTTATTGGCATTTAAAGTTACCTCAGGATTATTATCAATCTATTTATCGATAGTTAAATCGTATTTAACTGATCTAAAAATCTGGTTAAGTTCTTTTAAAAATCTCTTTACGCTTACTTTCTTGGCAGTAACGATACTGGATTGACTGGCCTGCCGTTCTTTCTAATTTCAAAATGTAGGTGATGATGATTAGTCCCACTTTTTCCTATTTCAGCAATGGTCTCACCGGTCTTAACGTGTGTACCTGTCGACACCAACAGTCGGCTGTTATGTGCATAAGCACTTAAATAACTATTACTGTGCTTGAGAATTAACAGCTTGCCATAAGCTGGCAACCCTGAACCTGAGTAAACAACAACCCCATTATTAGCTGCAAACACGGGCTGTCCTAACTTACCACTGATATCAATACCTTTATGTGCGGCATTTTTAGCTTCCGTAAATTCGGTGCTGAGCGTGCCTTTAGCAGGCCATTGCCAAGCGCTCAGCACTAAGGGTTTGCTCTGCGGTTTAACCGCGACGCTAACCGATGCCTGAGCTGGCCTGAGTGCCTCTGCCCGCTTGGTTTTTTTTTCACGCCTCCCATCAACACCCGAAGCCTGCGACAAAGGTACCAAACGTAACTTCTTCCCCTCAACAACC
>DDED01000210.1:18642-19453 GCA_002336035.1 Cellvibrionales bacterium UBA1963 | reverse complement strand
ACAGCATGCCTAAAAAGAAAGTTCGATGGATGCGCCACTATAAAGAGATCATTAAGCGCCAGTTGCTACTAAACGGCGGACAAGCCATTCATTTAAGTAAAAATCCAGTTATGTGCGGTTGGACTGAAACATTAATTGAGGCATTCCCCGATGCGAAAATCGTTGTTATGGTGCGGAATCCACTAGAGTGCATTCCCAGTCTTCTCAAAATCGTTGAAGTAAGCTGGCAAGGCAAAAACTGGCGCAAAAAAGACTATGTCACCTCCTTAGAACTGCTGACCCAAACATGCTTTGAAAGCTTTACTCACCCTAAAGCCGTCTTGGAGAAATACCCTCAGGTACCGCATAAATTAGTAGACTATCGTCAGTTAACGACAGAGCCAAGGCAAACCATTCACGATCTCTATGAAGCCTTAGGAATGACTGTATCAGAAGAATATGACCAGCACTTAATTGATCATGAACAAAAAGAAAAATCCCATAAAACTCATTTTCGCTATAGTATTGAAGAATATGACGGTCTTTCTGTTGAACAGATTGAGCAACAACTCGATGAATTCTTCACTCTTTACGGCTGGGATAGACCCTCTGAAAACCCTGATATTTTTGGCGGCAACGCAAACTAGGATAAGTTATGAATGAATTAAACGGCAAAATCGCCCTCGTCACGGGCGCATCCAGAGGCATCGGCAGAGCTATCGCTTACCGATTTGCAGCAGAAGGCGCTAAAGTCATTGCGGTTGCTTCTCGCTTAGGCAGTCACGGCAATCTGCAGGGGACATTAGAAGATACCGTTGCTGGCATTCAAGCC
>DDED01000210.1:0-18319 GCA_002336035.1 Cellvibrionales bacterium UBA1963 | reverse complement strand
AAGCCGATGGCGGGCAAGCACACGCTATTGCCTGCGATCTTTGCGATAATAGTGCTAGAGATACATTAATTGAGAGGGCTTCAACGGTTTTTGGACCTATTGATATACTTGTGAACAATGCAGCCGGGGCAAAAATGCAAATGCCTAGCCTGTCGAGCAGTGCGGAGCGAAGCTGGATGTTTGACCTAAACGTTAATGCGCCCATTGATCTGGCACAGCAATTACTGCCAATCCTGCGAAAAAACAAAAGTGGCTGGATTTTGAATATCAGTAGCGCCACCGCATTTCAACCACATGTTCCCTATCGCGACCGACCTGAAGCGGCTCATATCTGCGTGGCCTATGGTGCCACCAAGGCCGCTCTAGACCGTTACACCGAAGGGCTTTCCCATGAAATTTATGGCGATCATATCTACATGAATACACTAGCACCTGAAGCTATTGTTCTAACCGAAGGTGCTAGTTATGTTATCGATATCGCAAAAAAGAATCCAGACATGGTTGAACCCATCGAAGTGATGGTTGAAGCAGCACTCGAACTCTGTACAGGGAAGCATATCGGACAAATTTGCTATAGCCGTCAAATACTTCACAGCACCGACAGAGCCGTTAAAAGTCTCGACGGAAAAGAAACTCTCGGCGATGCTTTTATGGCAGCTGATATAACTAACATTCATTAATGACGGACATCAACATGAAAACACAATTAGGTAAACTTGGCGTATGGAGTTTTATTGACAATTACAGTGCCACAGAAGCAGCAGCATTCGCTAAAAAAATTGAAGAATGGGGCTATTCGGCACTGTGGTTGCCCGAAGCGGTGGGTCGAGATCCATTCGCAATTATTGGCTATTTAGCCGCGCAAACAAAAGAACTTATTTTTGCTACCGGTATCGCCAATATTTATGCCCGTGACCCAATGGCCACCAATGCTGGAAAAAAGACCTTAGCCGAACTCGCACCAGGACGTTTCATACTCGGCTTGGGCGTGTCACATGCACCGATGGTCAGTGATTTACGTGGTCATGATTATAAAAAGCCAGTGACTCAAATGCGAAAATATTTAGACAATATGGAAGCGGCATTCTACATGGGCCCAGAAGCTGAAGATCAAGCACCCATTTTATTAGGTGCATTGCGAACCAATATGCTAAAGCTTTCAGCCGAAAAGGTTCAGGGCGCGCACCCCTATTTTGTCACTGCGGAACACACTGCCAAAGCAAGAGTGTTGCTAGGTGATACTGCATTACTGTGTCCAGAACAAGCAGTACTGCTTGAGACTGACAGCGAAAAAGCGCGATTTGCTGGCAGACAACACATGGGAACTTATTTGAGTCTGCCAAATTATCGTAATAATTTATTAGAGTTAGGATTCGACAATGATGATTTTGAAAACGGTGGCAGCGATCGCTTAGTCGATGCCATTGTCGCTTGGGGCGATGAAAAAACCATTCGATCAAGAATTGAAGATCACTGGCAAGCAGGCGCCGATCATGTGTGCATTCAACCACTTAGAAGAGATGGTGAAATGTCGCCGGATACTGAATTACTTGCCCTGCTTGCGCCTAACCAATAAATGAGACTGGCTTTGAATCGCGTATTAACTCATCTTGGCTGCCAATATCCTATTATTCAATCACCCATGGGCTGGATAGCTCGCGCGTCTTTAGCTTCAGCTGTTTGTAACGCTGGTGGCTTTGGCATGATAGAAACATCTTCTGGAGAAGTTGAAAACTGCCTAGCTGAAATACACAACATGGCTGAATTAACTGATCAGCCGTTTGGTGTAAATTTACCTCTAATGTTGTTGAATAATCCCACCACTGTGGAACAGGTTATTAATGCTGGCGTCAAATTTGTCACCACTTCTGCGGGCGACCCTAGCAAGTATATTCATACATTAAAGGCCGCGGGCATTATCGTTTATCATTCAGTAGCCTCATTAAAGCTTGCTGAAAAAGCAATTAAAGCAGGCGTTGATGGGCTTATCGTCGAGGGACATGAAGGTGGCGGATTTAAAAATCCTGCAGCGGTTTCAACCCTGGTCTTGTTAAGAGCCATTAGACGTAAGAGTGACATACCCATGGTGGCCGCTGGCGGGATAGCCGACGGGTTTTCTATGGCGGCAGCGTTTGCAGCTGGCGCAGAAGGTATTCAAATGGGAACACGTTTTGTGTGCAGCAAAGAAAGCCCAGTTCATGATAATTATAAAAATGCAATCGCGGCTGCTCGCGATGAGGAAACGAGGATTATCAATACAAATTCGAAGCCTTGGATGCGAGTTTTAAAAACCGATCATTCTGCAGCAATAGAACAACAAGGCAGCGTAGAAAATGAAACCTTAGCAGCAATACAAAAAGTTTATTTTGGCGGAGAGATGAATGCAAGCATCGCTTTTGCTGGGCAATCGGTCGCTATGATAGACTCAATTGACTCGGTTGATGACATTATACAAACGGTGGTGCAAGAATTCTTTGACGCTCAGCAAGCGGCAAGTCTCCGATTTACTGAGCAACATTTTTAAATCAATCGCATGCTTACACGTTAAGTGCACCTGCTTTCTCAACCATTGCTCGAATACCTTCGCGCCAAGTCACTTCAGCAGACCCTACTTTTTCTTGCAGTTTAGTATTGTCTGTCTTAACACTCTCGAGCGTGTCAGATGTCACTTTAATGTTAGCCGTTAAGCCCGTTAATGACTCAATATAAGCTACCCACTCTTCAATACTGACATGCTCTTGACCACTGAGATTAAATATCTCAGCTGGCACAGAAGCCTCAGCTAACAACATAGGAGCCAGACGGTTTATATCGTCTTGGTGAATTAAGGTATACTCAGATGGGCGGTCACTATGAACCGTGATGTCAATATTGTGCTGCATCATCATTAAGTGATAGAAAGGCCATCCACTCTCACCATAAGGGGTATTCAATCGGGCGATCACCGTCGGCAAGTTATACTCCTGTGCGCAAAAACGTACCACTGCCTCCACCGCGATTTTACCGATGCTATAGGTTGGCATCATAGCGCGATGATTATCACCTAAAGACGACGTTTCAGTTAATAATTCATGGCCTACTGATTGATAGACGCCCGAAGTGGAACAATGAAAAAAAGCTTTAGCATTACGACAGAAGCTCATTAACTTGCCAGTTGCCTCAGCGTTAGCCGACAATTCATGTTCAAAATCATCTTCTTTAATACGCGCTACCGCAAAGTGAAAGACAGCGTCAAAATCATTGGGAACATCACCATACTCTCCATCACACAAATCAATAACACGGCAATGAACTCCCGCTTTTTCTAGCGCGGCTTTTTTTTTCACGTCGCCGAAACGGGCAATAGCCCAGACTTCATTATTTTCAACATGGTGTAAGGCAAAAGGAAACCCAACTTGACCCGTCACACCAGTAATAAGAATTTTTTTATTGTTCACAGTTTTAACTCCAATCTATAAATCATCGACAAAGCATCATACAATAATTAGTCAACCCTATTGTTACTATCATGAAGGATAATGAGTCTTGGAGCATAGATTACTGACTCCCTTTAAAGGTCAACTCTCAAGATAAAAATAACTGATTTAACAATCTAAATATATAAGCGCTGAGCTGTTGATATTGCGGTAAAAAGCCTGCCAATGATACCCATAGAATAAACAAACCAAACATCAGTGTAAAAGGAAAACCCAAAGAAAATATATTTAATTGGGGCGCTGCACGAGTCATAATACCAAACGCAAAATTAACAATTAATATAGCCGTTACCGCAGGCAAAGCGAGCAATACAGCCGAAGAGAGCATCCAACTGCCGGCCGCAGCAATTGTGTAAAGAGTTGACTGGGAAAGCATACCGCTGCCTATGGGTAAAAATTTAAACCCTTCTATAACCACTTCAAATGCTACTAGGTGACCGTTAAAAGCCAAAAACAAAAGTGTCACCAATAACACGTAAAACTGACTCAAAACAGCAACAGACACTCCATTAGTTGGATCGATCATCGAAGCGAAACCAAGACCCATTTGCATCGCAATCATTTGACCAGCCATAACAAATACATGAAAGAATATTTGCACTAAAAAACCCAGTCCCAGGCCAATGAGCAATTGCTCGATAATTAAAAAGACCATTTTCAGCGATAATGGGTCTATGACAGGAAGTGCTGGTAACAAGGGAAACACCAAAATGGCAGCTGAAAAAGCCAAAATCAATCGAATGCGAAGAGAGACGAGTTGGTTACCAAATACAGGGACAGCCGTTAAAAACGCAGCAATACGAAAAAAGGGCAACAAAAAATGCACCAGCCATTTAAGCAGGTCTGCAGGATCAAATAGCAAAGCTCCCTCGATCATTACCGCGTCAGATAAGCAATAGATTCAAATACATATCGGGATATATCTAGCAATTCTTGGATAATCCAAGGGCCTAAAATCATTAAAGATACTAGTGTGGCCACTAGCCTAGGCAAAAAACTTAATGTCTGTTCGTTTATCTGTGTCGCTGCCTGAAAAACACTTATAATCAAACCAACAATCAGGCTAGGCAATATAATTGCCACCACCAATACAACCACTAAAAACAGTGCCTGCCCGAAAACGCCTATTACTGATTCTGGACTCAATGAAAACCTCCCTGCTCACTAAAAGGATCAATAAGCATTTTAATTGCCGTATTAAAGCCCATAACTTGCAGCCAAACTGCCGATAACCATCGCCCAGCCATCAACTAATACAAATAACATTATCTTAAACGGCAATGAAATAATAATAGGCGACAGCATCACCATACCCATTGCCATCAGGACACTCGCGACCACTAAATCGATGACTAAGAACGGAATAAATAGTAAAAAGCCTATTTGAAATGCCGTCTTTAACTCACTGGTCAAAAAAGCAGGTGCCAAAACAAAAAACGGTAATTCACTCACATCGGCTACGGGTTTAGCGTCCGATATACGAACAAACATATCGATGTCTGACTCTCTTGTTTGAGCCCGCATGAAACGATGAATTGGAACAATGGCTCGATCTAACGCAACCCCTGCTGTTATTTTTTCTTCCATGTAAGGTTGTAAAGCCTCAACGTTGACTGTATCAAAAACAGGCCGCATGATAAAAATCGTCAAAAACAACGCCAGACCTAACAAAATTTGATTTGACGGAGTTTGCTGAAGCCCTAAGGCTTGTCGCAAAATTGCAAAGACAATAATTATGCGAGTAAAAGAGGTCATCATTAATAAAAAGGCGGGTAGTAATGTTAACGCGGTCATCACAGCCAGAATCTGAATCGTGACGGTATAGTCCTCTCCTCCGTCCGTGCGAGGCGACATCGTGAACGCGGGAATCCCTGGAAGGGATCCCTGTTGAGCCATTAATGCTGATAAACTTGATGTTGCGGTATCATTGACAAGGTTTTGATCGTCAACTGTCTGAGAAAAACCGGTAGATGCAAAGAAAAATAAACACAGACATTGACAAACTATTAGGATTTTGGCGATTTTCACAATGCAACCTATGGGTTAAGAGCGATCTGATTCGACTTTATTACCGTTTGAAGATTGTAAATGTCGTGCTAACAACCTTGCGAATGTGCTGTGCTGGCCGTGTTCGTGGCCCTTTAATACGGGCTCATCAAACGCCTGTAACAAGTTTACGCTGCCTGAGCCAACACCAAGTAACAGCTGCTTGTCTGCTAATTGCACCAATACAACGCGCTCGCGAGTACCAACCGACAAGGCTGCAATAACCCTCATATTTTGACTAAGACCTATCGATGATTGTTGCCTCCTTAAATACCAAGCCAGAAGGTAAATGACACCGATTACCAATACTAAACTCAATACAACTTGGATAAGCGAACCTGTATTGATAATAGGTTCAAGCTTAGCAACAGAATCGGCGTGAGTTACTGCGTCAAGCTGATCCTGCGCCTTCGTTAATGGCGACAAAAAAAGTAAGCCTAAAACTGAACCCAACCGAGCTGGGTGTATTGATTTTATTATTTTAATTTTTTAATTCGCTCCGATGGGCTAATGACATCGGTTACTCTTATGCCGAATTTCTCATTCACGACAACCACCTCGCCATGGGCTATTAATGTACCATTTACCAATACATCTAACGGCTCACCGGCCAAACGCTCTAACTCTATAACTGAGCCTTGATTAAGCTGCAGTAAATTACGAATTGTAATTTGAGTCGACCCAACTTCCATCGCAATTTTAACGGGTATATCCAGTACAACTTCCAAGTCAGGATTATCATTTAATATTCCATCTGATGATTGACCCGTCGGCGCACCTAGATTACTTAATACAGCAGCATTCGTATTATCGTCTGCGGATTCACCATCATTCATAGTGCTTTCTTCTTCTTCACTCATCGTCATACCTCAAAGATATAAAAATTGAATAACTATTAAGCCATCAACCGTTTTATTAATCCGTTTCATCAATGGTGGTTCTACCCATTATTTCCAACCCTAGATGACCTCGTGATGTGCCCATGCGAGTCTTATATATAGGCACGCCATTTGCGCGCAAGACAAGATCTTCAGGAATATCAACTGGAATAACATCGCCTTTTTTAAGGTCAATAATGTCTCTCAATGACATTTTCTTTTCTACCACCGTGCATTCTAAATCAACACTTGCACGCAAAATATCTCTGCGCAGCGCTTTTAACCATCGCTCGTCAACCTCGTCAACATCACCGGTCATACCAGAATCAAGAATATCTTTTATTGGCTCAATCATTGAATAAGGCATAGTGATATGCATGTCGCCTCCACCACCGTCAAGATCAATGTGAAAAGAGCTGACAATCACGGCCTCGCTCGGACTAACAATATTAGCCATTGCTGGATTGACTTCGGAACCTACACAATCAAAATTGATTTCAAATAACGGTTTCCAAGCCTCTTCTAGGTCTTTAAACGCCTGGTCAAGTAACATTTGAACCACACGTAATTCAGTAGGTGTAAATTCTCTGCCGTCCACTTTTGCATGATGACCATCTCCGCCAAAGAAATTATCAACGAGCTTAAAAACCAGCTTTGCCTCAAAGACAAACAGTGCCATCCCTCGAAGAGGTTGTATGCGCACCATATTTAAACTGGTTGGAACATAAAGAGTTTGGATATACTCACCAAACTTTTGGACCTGAACACCGCCAATTGATACTTCCGCACTGCGCCTCAGCATATTAAATAAACTGACTCGCGTATGACGAGCGAACCGTTCGTTAATCAATTCAAGTGTGGGCATACGACCACGAATGATGCGATCTTGAGAAGTCAAATCATAATCTGAAAAATCACCCTGCGAAACATCACTTTCAATAGCGATATCACCGTCGTCTACACCATGAAGTAATGCATCGATTTCTTCTTGAGATAAAATATCATCTGTCACACGAATAACCCAATTATTGATTGTTCAGTTTTTCTTATTGATCAATGGTGATTAACAATTTCTATTGTAAGGTATAGCTCGAAAATAATACCTTTTCTATGCCGTCTTCACCGACTTCTTCTTGCATGATCGCTTGAGCAGCAAGTAGAATTTTTTCTTTTAACAATTCTCGACCAGGCAACTTTTTTAACTCGGCAAACTGTTGATCACCTAGTAATAAGCTTATGGCACTTTTCATTCGGGGTGCATGCGTCGTTAACGGTATGAGTAACCGCTCATCCCTCAGCACAAAAATGACCCCTAACTCTATTAAGCGTGGCCTACCCGACACCATAAAATGTTTTTTAAAGCTTGGTTCGACCGTAAAATAAATAGCCTCCAACGTCTCATCTTGTGCTTGCTGTGACTGCAGTGATAAGACAATAACGATCGTACCGAGAATTGATGCCGCAACAAGTATCGATGCGAATAGCAAAAATCGCTTTTTTCGGCGATTATTAGTCAGGGTACCATGCTCAGTTTGATTTTCAGCCATGCCAAATTACCGACGCTTTTTGCGTCATTAAGGATTAAAGCAAGTCCTGTGCCAGAGATAGGCAGAAAATGAACATTAAGACTTGCCGAATGATTGTATTTTAGACGACTGACACAGAAATGACCGTCTGAGTCGGTCAACTATCAACCAAACCAGGACGTTTTTACATTGACTGGGTAATACCTTGCTGTGCGATGAGAGGCAATATTGATACAGAATGAACCAGCATCGCTGGGGAGCCAGCATCACTGTCGAGCAACCGTCCATTGACCGTCCATTATTACTTAAAAAATACAGCCATTTGTCTAGCCATTAATCGAATGGCTAGACAAATGTATCGACAACACCGTAGCGAAGAAACATCGTGTTGTCGTGGATAACCTCGACAGTAGCACCTGCACCATTGGCAGTTGAGGAATGGTTCTCTGAATCGGTTTCAGCAAACGCCATCTCACCACTGAATTGCTGCTCAGCCGACGTATCCTGCTCTTGGCCATCATTCACTTCAACGTCGAGTAACTCAAGTCCCTGCTCAGAAAAAAGCTCTTTTAAGCGGTATGCGTTAGACTCCATAAGATCTCTTGTCGAGGCGTTGTGACTAGTAATTGTCACAACTGTACTGTCTTGACGCTGATCTATTTTTACCTGAAGTGCGCCTAACTCTGGAGGATTAAGATGAATTTCAGCGCTACTTACATTCTTCCCAACAAGCCAACTCAATCGTTGTTGAAATTGCATTCCCCACTGAGGGTGATGACCCGGCAAGGACATCGAGGCGTTTGCCAACGTGCCTGAAGTACTTGAATGCTGATGGCTTGCTGCTGACGATCGCAACTCAATACTGGGAATTAAACGGGTATTAATATTCATCACTGAGTCATTCAAATCGATGCTGGTATTAACGTTTAACAACGGAGATGCAAACCCATTATCGAGCAATGGGCTCTTGAGACCGGATGAACTCGCCAATAGATCAAACGGCACAGCTGAACTGGGCGTTAAAGCATTAAAAGATTGATGGGCAGAGTGTGTTAACTTGCCATCGAAAAGGCCTAACAACTCGGATCGATTGCTCTCGGTTAACTTAATGACAGGGTTTACTGCGCCAAGGGGATTGTCATTTAGAGGCAAGTGTCTGCCGTCCATCGGCATGGCATTGCCTAAAGGATCGGACAACTCAGGCAAGGCAGTCAAGTCTTCTTGGTCTTGCCTATTGGGAGACACGGTTACATCTCCTTCAGATTTACGCCGCTCATCAGCCGTGAATCTATCTGAATAAGCCTTATCAAACATAACCTTACCGTCTTTACCTGATGCTGAATCAAGGCCGCTTCTAGGCGTAGATCCAGAGCCCGTCGTCGCGACATGTTGGGCCGATGTCAAAATCGATGCCATCGTATTCACCTCAGTGATTGTAATACGTTATCTATTGCACGGTTAATGCCAATAATTGAATTACCGACTGAGAGCAAAGATTTACCGCTATGACTACTGAAAGCGTAACGACATGAACGCCTGCGCATGATTACCGCAACCCAAATAATCTAAGCGGTCACAAAGGGAGTCAACCAAGGCAATGCCTCGTCCATGAATACGTGTTTTATGGGCAAAAGATAGGTCTTCACTGCCGTCAAGATTATGCCCCGCTTTCAAGTGACTGCGATCAAAACCAGCACCCGAATCTTCTACGTCAAGCTGAATAGTTGCGCCTTCTTGGTCTGCTGTAAATTCAACGCTAAGCTTTACCCAGCCTGAATCTAGTGCTGCTAGAGCCTGCTTTCGCCGCGCATAAAAATGTTCAAAACCCATAAGATCTGATTTAAGTTCTGAAACCAAACCTAATAAACCATGGTCCAAAGCATTGTTATACAACTCGGTGAAGACGGTAAATAAACAATGGTTATAGGGTCGCATAGCAGGCAGTTCCATCAATTGATGCAACAGTTGAGGTATAGGGTCAGAATACTTAAGTGACGCAGGATAAACGGTTAAACTCAAGCACCATGCCGAGGGGAACACCGCTCCTTGAGACCGGTTGAGCGAGGGCTGTAAGGCTAAAAAGTCAATTTCAGGTAGCATGCTGATTTGAACCAATGACACATCGTCTGCCTGAGCTGCATGGTTATTGAAGCTAGCGAATTGACGCTTAATGAATTCAATAGGCGATGCTAAGTGCGAAGACTGCTTTAAAATCGCTAAGAAGCGGTCGGCACCAAAACTGTGACCCTGTGCATTAGACGCTTCCAACAACCCATCTGAAAGCAGCCAAACACGATCGTTTACAGACATACTCAGACGGCTTATTTCTAGCGGATACGTGCTATTGCTCACCACGCCTAGCGGTAATTGTGATGACACAACCGTCTCGAAATCAACATTGTTATGTCGTTGAATCACGACATCAGGTAAACCACCATTCCAAACATCAACGGTTGCTCGCGAAAAATCAAACTGAACAGCTGCTGCACAGCAAAATATATTTGACGGTAATAAATCATAAAGCTTGTCATTTAACTCATGAATAATATCACCCATGGAGAACCCTTTATCAACCATGGCATAAAAAGAAGATGCTAAAGGCATAGCGCCGATAGCCGCTGTGAGTCCGTGGCCAGTAAAATCACCCAGTAATACAATTAACCCACCATTTGGCATGATTGCTTTTAATAATATATCGCCATTGAAAATAGCGGCTGGCGACAGCCAAGCATCTATGAGACTTAAATCATAATCATACTTGTCAGTCACTCGGTCGAATACGGCTTTAGCTAAGCTCTGCTCATGCAATGCTTGGGCCGTGTGTTTTGAATATTCTTGCAGTTGAGTAAGACCAACATTCATTGATTGTAAGCGTCGAAAATGAGCTGAAATCTTTGCATCTAATAAAACGAAAGAAGCATTTAGACAGAAAAAGTCATCGGCGCCTAGCGCCATACATGTGGCAATAAAGTCATTGCCATGATGACTGACCAGCAACACTAGCGCATAATTACTTGAAGCCAGCTGCCCAAGTAACAAGCAGAGATCTTTAGTCGGATGAATCAACAAATTTGCATCTAACAGAACTAATTGACGTTGTTGATTGTTAATAGAGTGATATTTTAGTAAAAAACTGTGAATATCATCAGAGTAACTAATGTCAATAAACTCACGTAGAAAAATAGATAGTTCAAGTGACTTAACAACCTCAGGTTGAGCAATAATAACCACACGTTCGTGGGACTGAACCTGAGTATCGTTATTAGAAACCAGCGATAAATTAGCTACAGAAGTTGACCTTTTACTTTTCATGATTAATCGATGACGAATAAACGAGTGAAATTAGAAACTTGCAATATCTTTTTGACATCATCATTACAATTATTAATTTTTATTTCGGCTGCGTCACCCCCCGCATAATCGCGAAGCAGTAACAGCATCCCCAGCGCAGAACTATCAAGATAAGTCGCCTGCGCCATATCAACTGAAAAGTTTTGTGGCTGTAACCCTATATCTTCATAGGCACTTCGAAACTGCATGTGCGCATTGAAGTCAAAACGGCCTTCGACATTGATCACTAATTCATTGTTATTATCAGAGAGAGATGAAGATATCATAATTAAACCACCCGTTTAATTTTATTGCCATCAGTAAAAAATTACTGAGCAACAATAAAATATTAAAGAATAATATTTATCCTAGCTACTAGTGGGTGATATTCCAACATAGAAATATAAAAATTGCGGTTTTTTACGATGTAAGAAGAAGAAGAAATCACAAACTGTGCTATCTATCACACTTTGCTTAGGTGTTTTCGTTTGAATGCCTAGCCGACCAGATCTCAATATTTTCTTGATCCTCTTTTTTATCGTGTTTACGATCCTGATCGCTCTGAGCGATGCGCTCAAGGTCCTGCCAGCGCAACTCTTTAGCGTGACTTTTCGCCCAATCGGCACGACTCATCGATTCGACTTGCTCCGCGGCTTTCAACTGCTGCTGCTGGATGATGACGGCATGATTAAGATCAGCCATAAAGCGACTATTGTTTTTTAGCGCACTCATGCTGATTGAAGATGAAACACCTGTGTCTTGTGTTTGCTTATTAAGGTATTCGTTTTGATAAGATTGTAGCTGCAAATTAGCCAATTGTTGCTTTTGTAATAACTGCTGACGAAGTTGCAGATCAGCTACTTTTGACTGTGTTTGCAATGCAGCTAATCTTGCCAACAAATTTAACCGCTGAGCTTTATGCCTAAGCATTACTTGCACCAGAAGCGTTAACCGCTGTTGTGAATCCATCATTGACTATCGAAGATGTTGGGTTTGAAGCCTGTAAACCCTCATCATTTTCGGCCACTAGAGGACCCGCTAAAATAGCCTCTAGGGCTCGAACACTTTGATCGAAGCTGATTTTATCAGTTTGTGACTGTGATAAAAATGCCTCAATCGCAGGCTGACAATTGACGGCCATATCCGTAAGTGGATCGGCACCGGCAACATAGGCTCCCACATTGATAAGATCTCTACTTTGCTGATAACGGGCATATAACTGCTTAACCTTCATGGCTAAACGTTGGTGCGACGGCTCAATAACTGCATTCATTGAGCGACTGACTGATGCTTGAATGTCAATAGCTGGATATATAGCTTGCTCAGCAATCTCGCGAGACAAAACAATATGACCATCTAAAATAGATCGCGCAGAATCTGCAATGGGGTCATTTAGATCGTCGCCCTCAACTAAAACAGTATAGACCGCAGTAACCGAACCACCATTGCCTGAACCGTTTCCCGCACGTTCAACCAATTGTGGTAATCGAGCAAAAACGGACGGCGGATATCCCTTGGTTGCCGGCGGCTCACCTGTTGCCAAACCAATCTCTCGCTGCGCTTGAGCATAGCGGGTTAAAGAATCAAATAACAGCAATGTACGCTTTCCTTGATCGCGAAAGTATTCGGCTAATCGCGTCGCGTACATCCCCGAACGTAACCTCATAACGGGAGTTTCATCAGCAGGTGCCGCGACGATAATAGCCTTAGCAAGACTCTCGCCCGACAAATTTGACTCAACAAATTCACGAACTTCTTTACCCCGCTCGCCTACGAGAGCGACAATAACAACCTCGGCTTCGGTAAAGCGTGACATCATACCGAGCAAAACGCTCTTGCCGACGCCACTCCCTGCAAACAAACCCACCCGTTGTCCGCAACCAATACTCAGCGAGGCATTAATGGATCGGACACCGACATCAAGCACTTCACTAATCGGCTCTCGAGCAAGTGGATTAATAGGCTGTGGGTGATAAGAAATATGCTCAACATTATTAATCGGCCCTTTGCCGTCAATCGGCGAACCACTCCCATCAATGATGCGGCCTAGTAGGGCTTCACCCGCTGGAACCTCTGCACTGCTACTAATAGGCTTTACCAGTGCACCCGGTTTCAAACTCCTTATCGGCACTAACGGCATTAAGTAGGTGATGGTCTCATCAAAGCCGACCACTTCAACCTCAAAACTTAGCGTTTCAGTGGCCATTACCTGACAACGAGCACCTAAAGCCAAATTAAGCCCAACAGCCTCTAACGAAAGGCCCACAATCCTAGAGATATGACCAACAGCGTAAGCTTTAACATGGGGCATACCCGAGGCTAAACAATTAGAAAAATAACTTAACATTATTAGCGCTTAGCCGCTGGAAACAAACCATCAAGAATAGTCTTAAATCGCGCTGAACGACGAAAGTCCACTAAACTATTTTCACTTTCAATAAGACAGTCACCTAACTGCAGAGTGTCTCTACCGCAGAGTTGCCATTCAGGTTGGACAAAACCATCCATTAACTCTAACGTTGCAAGGTCTTGGGGATGAAGGAACAACGTTATGTCTGTTTCGGTGACCGGCAAAGCATCAACGGCTAAGTTAACCACGCTAGCAATACTGCTGTTATCGGCTTGCAACTCTCGTTCACACAGTTGTTCTGCGATAGCCTTAACTAATTGAGTGAGTGTTTGCTTGAGTAAATCGCTTTGATCGCTAAGCGGATTAACGATAGAACGTATAAGTCCGGCTAAACTGGCTTGTTGACCCGCGAGTTTTTCTGCTGCCAACTGCTCAACGATAACGCTTGCTCGTTGTTCGCCTTCAGCATAGCCTTTTTCATAGCCGCTGGCTCTACCTTGCTGAAAGCCGTCTTGCTCAGCCTGCAGTCTAATCTCTGCCAACTGCTCTGCTGACATGGCTCGATTCATTGGCTGGCTTATGGATGGATCAACAAAATTAGCCGATTTTTTTTGTGAAAATCCGCCCAGACTCGGTGTTTTTGATTCAGGACTCACCACATGATTGGCCTTGAACTCTGGTAATAACCATGGCTCAACAACCGTAAGAATCATTTCGGGTACAACATCATCAGGCATAATATCCCTCTAAATAAACGTAGGTCGATGTTTTAGTAAAACTTTCATATGAACCTTAATTAGAGCATTTGCTCGCCAGGGCCCCCTAAAATAATTTCACCGTCATCTGCCATGCGTCTTGCAATCGTCAATATTTCTCGCTGTGCAGCTTCCACATCACTTAACTTAGTTGGACCCGTAGCTTCTAAATCGTCACGCAATAAGTCTGCTGCACGAGCCGACATGTTATTGTATATTTTCTCTCTCAGCTCTTCATCAGCACCTTTTAAAGCAATAACTAAGCCCTCATTAGACACTTCTCTTAACAGTAGCTGAATACCGCGGTCATCAACGTCCAGTAGATTAGCAAAAACAAACATTAAATCTTGAATTATTTCGGCCAACTCCCCATCAATATCGCCCAGTGCACCCATTAACTCTGACTCAATGGTGCCGTCAAGGTTCGTCATTATGTCGGCGGCAACTTTTGTTCCACCTATACGTCGCTTTTGTGCAGACGAGCCACCAGAAAATTGCCGTTCGAGAATATTGTTTAATTCATTCAAAGCGTCTGGTTGAACTGTATCGAGCTTTGCCACCCTTACAATAACATCTAAACGCATATTCTCTGGCAGATAAGACAATACTTCAGCGGATAAATCGCCTTCTAAGTAAGCAATAACAATCGCTTGTATTTGTGGATGCTCTTGTTTAATTACATCCGAAATCGCTCTAGCATCCATCCACTTCAAGGTATCTAAGCCTTGTGTGTTGCCACCTAATAAAATTCGGTCGATAATACCTGAGGCTTTCTCAGCACCTAGTGCTCGAGTCAGCATATTTCTTACATAACTATCGGCACCAATACCAAAGCCAGTAGTATTAGTAATCTCTGCAATAAAAGCATTGAAAACAGCAGCGACCCGTTCACGTTTTACATCAGATAAGGTCGCCATGGACGTCCCTATGCGCTGAACTTCTTTCGGCCCTAACTGCTTCAAAATTTCTGCCGCGGCCTCCTCTCCCACCGTTAATAACAGGATCGATGCTTTTTCGATAAAAGGAATCGCGTCATAAATAGACTTATCACTCATTATTGGACCATCCTTGAATCACTTCTGCTACGCGATCTGGATCTTCAGCCACCATGTTTTTTACCATATTAATTTGATCTTCAAGACTATCATTCGGAGATGGCAATAAGTAATTAGCGCCCGGATTAAATGTGACATTACCTTCTGCATCAACTGAACCGCCACTGGCCATACTCGATTGCTGAATAGCATTTAAGGCGCTCTGATGCTGGAGCTCTAATTGCTTAATTTTTTTGGAATTTTCAGTTAAGCGTTGCAACGTAGGACGAAGCACTAAAAGGACCATCACTAAAAATACAGCGATGCCCAACACCCAGCGAAGAGCTTGCCAAAATAACGCATGTTCCCAGAAGCTCATTGACTGCAACGGTGCTAGCTCTGTTTTTTCACGGAGAAAAGGCGTGTTGACGACGATCACTTGATCGCCCCTAGTAACGTCATAACCGACCGCATTTTGAACCAAAACCGTCAATCGATCGAGATCCTGAGTTTGCCACGACTCAGTGCCTGCATCGATTGCTGGATCGGCACTTGGATCTGCTCTGACGGTCAAATCATCAAGCGCGACAGCCACCGAAAGTCGACGAATTTGACCGACCGCATTTTGCGTATAACTGATAGTTCTATCCAGCTCATAATTACGAACTTCAAGTGATCGTGATTGAGCAGGCGACTCGACCGGAGCACCAGTAACTGGATCAACGGGGGCTTGTGTAGTGCCTGTCAATGGCGGTTGATTGCTTAACGAGCCCGGAATACCTAACGCTTTTTCGCGCATTCGGCTTTGTTCTGTGCTCAGTTCTTCGCTGCGAACTGCAGATATATCAGGGTTATATATTTCAGCGGTCTGCTCTACTCGCGTAAAATCTAAATCAATGGATATCTCGGCTTGAAACTTATCGTCTCCAACTATGGGAGCTAACAGACCATTGACTCGCTGGAGCAAGTCAGACTCTATTTGACGGGTATATTCTATTTGTCGAGCGGCTTCTGCATATTTAGGATCTTGATCAAAATCAGATAACAAATTTCCCCGCTGATCGACGACAGTAACATTTTTGAGTAATAATTCAGGCACGCTTGAGGCGACTAAATTAGCCACTGCCTTTACTCTCTTTTCATCAACACTGCGACCTTGGTACGCTTCTATAAACACAGAAGCTCTTGGTTGTCGTTTATCACGTAAAAAAACAGATGACTTTGGAATAGCTAAATGCACGCGAGCGGATCTCACACTAGCGATACTGCTGATTGTTCTTGCCAGCTCACCTTCTAGGCTGCGACGGTAACGCGCGCTCTCCATGAACTGACTGGTGCCTAACGGTTGGTCTTTATCGAGTAACTCAAAACCCATATTTCTATCACCTGGCATACCGGCAGACGCGAGACTTAATCGAGCCCGATGGATATTGCTTGTTTCTACAAGCAAGGCACCAGAGTTTTGATCAATACGGTAATCGATGGAGTTACTGTCGAGTACTTCCATGATACTGTTGACATCAATCTGCTCAAGACTGGCGTATAAAGGACGGTAATCTTTTTCGACTACCAGCCACAGTGCGAGTGCAACACCAATGGCAACGCTGGCGGCTAGACCAATCATTAAGCCCAGTTGACGTCCAAATTCCAAATTTAAAAAACTTTGAAAACTATCGGTTATTGATGATGTGGGAAGGCTAACCGATTGATCTGGGCTAGCTGGTTCTGCGCTGGGTTCGGCCATAGTCAGCTCTGTTCAATAATAAAGTGGGCGGGTCAAATTTAAATGGGCATTTTCATAATATCTTCGTAAGCAGTGACAAGGCGATTTCGAACTTCAGACATCGCTTCAAAAGCCACACTGGCCTTCTCAGAAGCCACAACGACTTGAGAGAGTGTCACGTTAGGGTCACCCAGTTGAAATGCCTCGGCTAAGTTGCTGGACTGCTTTTGAACCGCATTCACCTGATCGACAGCAGAACTGAGCAACTGTTGAAAGCCCGCCGATTCGACCGTTGATGCTTCTTGAATGGGATTGACCTTGTCTGCCGAGGGCGTCGCCGGATCAAAGCCTTGAGCACGCGATTTTAGGGCGCGCATTTCTGATAATACTTGGTTGATATCTGTGCGACCAACATCCACTCTATTCAACTTTTAGTCCCCCTAAGCACAGCTTCATCGCTGTCAATTAATTGTCACCGCATTCAAACCAACTCGAAAGTATCGGGCTAAACTATCTAGCTCGTCGATATATTGACTAATTAGGGCTGAGACTGCCGTTACTGAGGAATAATGCATGAAATGCGCCAAGTTTTGAGCCGGATGACCAGACCGCGCATTCTATGGCCGATAACGCAAAGGGAAAACACAAAAAACGTGCGCCTAACGACACTGAATGCCGCTAAAAGCCGTCAATTAAACCATCAATCTGCAAAGGGATAGTCGATAAAGCCTTCGGAACCCTCGACATACAGTGTTTTTGGATTCATCTTTGCCAGTGGAAGGTCCTCTTTAATACGACGCACAAAATCAGGGTTAGCAATAAACGGTCGGCCGAAGGTCACCGCCTGGCCGTCGCCATTAGCTAGGGCTTGGCTGGCTTCCTCGACGGTATAGCTCTCATTGATCAATAAACGATCTGAGAAATATTCTTGACTGATCGCAATATTGTCAAGACCAGTCGCAGGCATGCGAATAACATGTAAATAAGCTAAATTTAACTCCGCGGCTGAAGCTAAGAACGCCCTAAAAGTTTGCTCTGGATTGTCATCATGCAAGTCGTTAAACGGATGACCTGGGCAAATGCGAAAACCTACCCGGGATGCACCTACCGCCTCAACCATCGCGGCTAACACTTCCAAGGGAAAGCGACAACGATTGTCAAGACTGCCGCCGTATTGATCGTCACGATGATTCGTTCCTGT
>DDED01000057.1 GCA_002336035.1 Cellvibrionales bacterium UBA1963 | reverse complement strand
ATTTTTAAAGGTTCATTTGATAAAGCTAATCGCTCTTCAATGCATTCATTTCGAGGTCCCGGTCTGGATCAAGGGTTGAAGATTTTAGCTGCGGTAAAAAAACAATTTAACGTGCCGATCATTACTGATTTGCATGAGCCGTCACAAGCGCTTGACGTTGCTACTGTTGCCGATGTAATTCAGTTGCCTGCATTCTTATCAAGGCAAACTGACTTAGTCGTCGCTATGGCTAAAACAGGTGCGGTCATCAATATCAAAAAGGCTCAGTTTTTGGCGCCGTTAGAAATGCAACATATTTTGATTAAATGCCAAGAGGCAGGCAACGATCAATTGATGCTTTGCGAGCGAGGCAGCAGTTTTGGTTATAATAATTTAGTGGTTGATATGCTGGGTTTTGGCACCATGAAATCGTTTTCTTTTCCAGTGATTTTTGATGTCACACATGCCTTACAAACCCCGGGGGGGCGTAGTGATTCTGCTGGCGGTCGACGTCAGCAAGTGGTTCAACTTGCTAAGGCCGGTATGTCGCAAAGTTTGGCAGGCTTGTTTTTAGAAGCGCATCCAGACCCTGATAAGGCTCTTTGTGATGGTCCCTGTGCGTTACCGTTAAAACAATTAAGACCTTTTCTTGAACAAATACAGGCTGTTGATAACCTGGCAAAGAGCCTACCTGAACTTAATATACGTTAAATTTTAACCCCTTTTTTTGGAGCCAAAATGTCCCTGATACAATCTGTCACCGCGATCGAAGTACTCGATTCACGAGGTAATCCAACGATAGAAGCGCAAGTAATGTTAGAAAATGGTTTGTCGGCCTTGGCTTGCGCGCCTTCAGGGGCTTCTACGGGCTCTCGCGAGGCTCTTGAGTTAAGAGATGGCGATCCGAGCCGTTATCTTGGCAAAGGTGTACTTACCGCGGTGAATAATATTAATCAGCGCATTCAGCCAGCATTGATTGGCAAAGATCCTGCCGCGCAAGCCGAGTTAGATCAATTGATGATTGACTTAGATGGCACTGAAAATAAAGCTAACTTAGGTGCTAATGCAATATTGGCAGTTTCCTTGGCGCTTGCAAAGGTGGCTGCAGCAGATTTATCAATCCCACTGTATGAGCATTTAGCCAATTTAAATGGTACGCCAGGTGAATATTCGATGCCGGTACCCATGATGAACATTGTTAACGGTGGCGAGCATGCTGATAATAATGTCGATATTCAAGAATTCATGGTGCAGCCGATAGCTGCTAAAAGTTTTTCAGCAGCATTGCAGTGTGGGGCTGAGATTTTTCATGCACTTAAAGCTGTCTTAAAAGCCCGCGGGTTAAGTACCGCGGTGGGCGATGAGGGCGGTTTTGCTCCTAATTTAGACTCGAATGCTGCTGCACTTGCGTTAATATCAGAAGCTGTTAGTAATGCAGGTTATCAGCTAGGTGAAGATGTTACTTTAGCTCTCGACTGCGCGGCTTCGGAGTTTTATCACGAGGGTCAATATAATTTAGCCGGTGAAGGCAAAGTATTTAATGCCAATGAGTTTGCCGATTACTTAGCGAACTTAAGCGAGCAGTACCCTATTTTATCAATTGAAGACGGTATGGATGAAAGCGATTGGGCTGGCTGGTTAGATTTGACCAATAAGATTGGTCAGCGAGTGCAATTAGTCGGTGATGACCTCTTCGTGACGAACACAAAGATCCTGCAGCGAGGTATTGATGAGTGTATAGCGAACTCCATTTTAATTAAGTTTAATCAAATTGGTTCGCTGACTGAAACATTGCAGGCGATTAAAATGGCTCAAGCGGCGAATTATACCGTTGTTATTTCTCATCGATCTGGCGAAACTGAAGATACCACTATCGCAGATCTAGCTGTAGCAACAGCGGCGGGTCAAATAAAAACAGGCTCACTATGCCGTTCAGATAGGGTGGCTAAATACAACCGTTTACTTCGAATTGAGGCCGAGCTTGGTGAGAGAGTGTCTTATCATGGTAGAGCTGAGTTTAAAGTTTAGTTGTTAATGTATTCATGGATTTATCGATGATAAATAAGCAGTCATCTTCTCCGGCCTCAGAACGCAGTATCGCTGATATTTTTTTACAGGGATTCATCATTTTTTTGCTGTCGATTTTGGTTTTACTACAATATCGACTTTGGTCTGGTGAGGGTAGTATTGCAGAAGCGCAGACACTAAAAAGTAGAATTGCTGAGCAACAGAAAAAAAACGCACAACTTGCTAACGATAACGATCGTTTAATGAATCAAGTTGCTGCACTGAAGCAAGGCCTTGATGCTGTCGAGTCGCGTGCCAGAGAAGACTTAGGAATGGTTAAGTCTGATGAGACCTTTTATTTATTGATTGAGCAACCGGCTACCCAACCATGAGCAAAGCAGCTATTTGGGTGGTGGTTCCTGGTGCGGGTACAGGCCGGCGTTTTGGTGGCCGTCGGCCCAAGCAATACGTCTCACTAGCGGGCCACACCGTTGCACAGCGAACATTAACTCAACTCATTAGCACAGGACTGTTTTCAAAAGTCGTTGTTGCATTGGCTGGCGATGATGAGTTTTTTTCAGAGTTGCCCATAGCTCAGTCAAATCAGATTGAGACTGTCGTTGGCGGTGCTAGCCGATCAGTGTCAGTGCTCAATGGATTGCAAGCGCTAGACGGTCGTGCGTCCACTAATGATTGGGTGTTAGTTCACGATATTGCCAGACCTTTAGTTACTGTTGAAGCTCTGCACAGGCTGGTTGATTCTGTTGGCAAGCAAGATGTGGCTGCAATTTTAGCCGCGAGAATACACGATACTGTTAAGCGAGCCAGCGTTGCAACATCAGCTTCTCACTCACTGCCCGTTATTGAGGCAACCCTAGATCGACATCAGTTGTGGGTTGCACAAACACCACAAATGGTTCGTTACGGTCTACTTGTGAGTGCCTTGACGCAGGCTCACCAAAAACGACAGGTGGTTACTGATGAGGCTTCTGCAGTTGAATTACTTAATCAGCCAGTTTTGTTGGTAGAGAATACCCAGCAAAATATTAAGATTACTACCGCAGAAGACCTTCGATTAGCTGAATATTACTTGTCAAACATTGCAAATATAAACGAGGTCAGCCAATGACTATGCGAATAGGTCAAGGTTATGATGTTCACGCGTTTGCCAGCGTGGATTCATCACCATTGGATGAGGGGGTCGCTCATATTGTTATGGGCGGTGTGTCTATTCCTTTCAAGACTCCTTTGCTTGCTCATTCTGATGGAGATGTTTTACTTCATGCTTTGTCAGACGCATTATTAGGCGCACTTGCTTTAGGTGATATCGGTCAGCACTTTCCTGATAATGATAATGCCTATAGGAATATTGATTCTCGCCAATTGCTTCGCCACGTGATGAAATTAATTGCCGAGCGAGGTTACCGCTTGGTCAATGCTGATATGACTATTGTGGCACAGCGACCCAAAATGGCAGGATATATTCCTGCCATGCGTGATTGTATCGCCAGTGATGCGTCGGTTGCGGTAAGTGCTGTTAGTATTAAAGCAACCACTACCGAAAAATTAGGCTTTACTGGACGAGGAGAAGGCATTGCCTGTCATGCGATTGTACTACTTAGTCAAATTACCTAACGCGGCCCTGTTGTGATATCTTCAAGCCGTAGCGGTTTTAATTCACTATCTTTAGCCTACGCATTTGGTGCGCCTGAGGTAAAGGCGGTCATTAAGCAACAGCCAGAAGATTTTTATGTGGACGAAATCCTTGGTTTTGAACCTAGCGGTGCGGGCGAACATATATTTCTGCATGTAGAAAAACGCTGCTTGACTACTTTAGCGGTGAGAGATGCTATTGCAAAGCTAGCCGGCTGTAAGTTAATGGATGTCGGATACTCTGGACTCAAAGATAAGTGGGCAGTTTCGAGGCAGTGGTTTAGCGTTTATTTACCGTCTAAGGCTGAACCTAATTGGTCAGAATTAGTGACTAAGGCTCAATCTTCACAAGCTTACCTTCGCTTGTTAAAGGTTGAACGCCATGACCGAAAGTTACGTCGCGGTACGCATAAAGAAAATGCTTTTCAACTTATTGTTCGTGATGTTGAACCGCTGTCGACGAATGCAGTTGATTACTTTAAAACGCGTATCATGGCGATTTGCGAACAAGGATTTCCCAATTATTTTGGTTCACAGCGCTTTAGTGGTAATAATTTGGCTAAGGCAAGGCAGTTATTTGAGACCCAAAAACGAATGCCAAGAGAGCAACGAAGCTTATGCTTATCGGCAGCTCGATCGTATTTGTTTAATTTATTACTTAGTAAGCGCGTTAGTTTGGATAAATGGACGCGCTATATTGTGGGTGATATATTAATATTAGCGGGTTGCCGGAGCCAATTTAGCTTGCATGAAATTGATAGTGTTGTGGCTGAAAACGAACAGCAAGAAACGTTAAAGCAACAAGTTGACCGTATTGAACAAAGACTCAAAGAAGGTGATATTCATATCTCTGGGCCGCTCTGCGGAAGAGGTGTATCGGCACTATCGGCAGCTGCTCTGCAATTGGAAACCGAAGTACTCACTCCAGAACAAGCTTTGGTTGATGGTCTTTGTCAGCAGGGTGTCGAGCAGGCAAGGCGGCCCTTACGTGTTATTCCGAAACAGTTTAGCTGGCAATTTGAACGTGAGCAATTACACCTTAGCTTCGTACTTCCGACCGGAAGTTATGCCACAGTTTTGTTAAGAGAATTGATAGAATGTTAGTTAACAGAAAAGTAGGCAGCAAGCATGATGCAACAATCTAAACGCTTAGGTGTGGGTATGACATCACAGCGAACACGTGATCGAATGGTCGGTCGCTTAGCGGACCAAGGCATCAACAATATTAATTTATTGGATGTAATGCGGAATACTCCAAGACATTTATTTATTGAAGAGGCGTTGGCGCATCGTGCCTATGAAGATGCAGCGTTGCCGATTGGTCAAAATCAGACAATTTCTCAGCCTTTTGTGGTTGCGTTAATGACTCAAGTCTTACTTGCCGATGGTCCGCTCAATTCTGTTCTTGAAATAGGAACCGGTTGTGGTTATCAAACAGCAATTTTGGCGCAGCTGGTTAATCGAATTTGTACCATTGAACGAATTCTTTCTTTGCAACAAAACGCCGAGCAACGACTCAGAGATTTAGAGTTTCGAAATATTGAATACGCACACGGTGACGGTTATAAAGGCTGGCGTGCGAGAGCACCCTTTGATGCTATTATCATTACTGCTGCGCCAAGAGCTATTCCTGAGCATTTAATCGACCAGTTGGCGATCGGCGGAAAAATGGTGTTGCCGGTTGGCGATGAAAACGATCAGAGTTTGCAAGTTGTCACTAAAATGGATGACGGCCATGAGGTTAAACCGTTAATGCCGATTCGCTTTGTTCCCTTGCAACCGGGTATTTTAGTCTAGCTCTGCTCTGCGGTTATCAGTGCTCATCAAAATTTTCTAATGCTGTCAAAAAATGATAATAAACTTCAGGCCTCAAAGGGTTAACTCGTCAGTTTAATCGACATATATTTAATGAATAACTGGCTGCCAATGAGCAACGATAGTTAAGCAAACAACTATAAAAGTGACGATGATGCAGTCCTAGCGCACTTTACCTAACGGTTAATATTTGCGGTTTCTAGAAGCATAGATTTAAAGGCATTCGCCGCATTCGATTTCTTTCGTCCTTTGAATTCCACAATACCTAACTGTCTCTCTAAATAGGTATCTAAGATGTGAATCTGTTCTAATTCGCCAATCATTGTTTTTGGTAATACACTCCAACCTAACCCTATAGATACCATCATCTTTATTGTTTCTAGATTGTTAGTGGTCATTGAGGTGCGCAGCGATCGATTTTCTTTGGTAAATAATTGTCGGACTATGTTGCCAGTATGGGTATTTTCACCCGGAAAAATCATATCCAAATCACTCAACTCTTGAAGCGTAACATTATCGCGAAGATGAAGTGGATGTTCTGGGCTGCAAACAAATGCCAGTGGGTCGTGCCACAGAGGCGTAACAGCAATGTCTTTTCGTGGCTCAGGAAATAATGTGATTACGGCTAATTCAGAGGAGCCCTCGAGGACGCGTTCATAGCCAGCATCAGAATCGACAAAAGCGATATCGAGATTAACATGAGGGTGTTCGGCAGAAAATTGCTTGAGATGATGACTTAATCGATGAAGGCCAATATGATGGCTAAAAGCGATGGCTAGTTTACCGCTGGTTTCACCAGCGATATCGTTAATGGCTTGTTTGGTGTCTTTTAATGACTGGATAATCTGTTTGGCGCGTGGGAGTAAGGCATCACCAGCTTCTGTTAAAAAAACCTTTTTTTTGATTCGGTCAAAAACAGCTGTGTCGAGCTGGTTTTCAAGTTGAGCGATTCTTTTGCTAACGGCTGACTGCGTTAAAAACAGATTGTCAGCGGCAAGTGAAAAGGAGCCGGTCTCGGCGACCGCAATAAAGGCAATTAACGCTTGCGTATCGAGTGGGGACATCGTTTACCCTTCGCATAATGAATATCATTCCTATTTGGAATAGTCTTTGTCAATAATATGAATTTTATTTATTCAATGCAAGTAGTATCATGAGCGCATTATGATTTCAGTGTGATGTGGCTTTTTGACCTATTCGAGCCACAGACTGGCCTAAGACCGCTAATAATGAGGCATCAAAATGGCAGGAAAAACGTTATACGATAAATTATGGGATCAGCATTTGGTCAAGCAGCGCGAAGATGGCACGGCTTTAATCTACATTGATCGTCATTTGATCCATGAAGTGACCTCGCCACAAGCCTTTGAAGGCCTAAGGATTGCAGGTAGAAAGCCATGGCGTACGGCAGCGAACATTGCAACACCTGACCATAATGTGCCCACAACTACAGCTGAACGCTTAGAAGGGCTGGCGGGTATTGAAGACGAAATTTCCCGTATTCAAATTCAAACCTTAGATGATAACTGCGATGAGTTGGGTATAACTGAGTTCAAAATTAATGATATCCGCCAAGGTATCGTGCATGTGGTGGGTCCTGAGCAGGGTGCTACGCTACCCGGTATGACGGTCGTTTGCGGCGACTCGCACACATCAACGCACGGGGCCCTAGGCGCATTGGCACACGGCATAGGCACTTCTGAAGTTGAACACGTATTAGCGACGCAGTGCTTATTAGCTAAAAAAATGAAAAATCTGTTAATTCGTGTTGATGGCAAGTTACGTAATGGCGTGACCGCAAAAGATTTAGTACTGGCTATTATTGGTAAAATAGGAACCGCTGGCGGAACCGGTTATGCGATGGAGTTTGGCGGCGAAGCCATTCGTGAATTATCAGTTGAAGGTCGAATGACCGTGTGTAATATGGCAATAGAAGCGGGCGCGCGCGCAGGCATGATTGCCTGCGATCAGAAAACGATTGATTACTGTAAAGGGCGGCCGCTTGCACCGCAAGGTCTCGACTGGGAATTGGCAGAAAAAAGTTGGTTAGATTGGTGCAGTGATGATGACTCGGTATTCGACCACATTGTTGAAATGCGGGCCGAAGACATTGCTCCCCAAGTAACGTGGGGTTCATCGCCCGAAATGGTTGCTTCAATCACTGATCGAGTACCTGTGCCGGCCGACGAAGCCGATCCTACTCGTCGTCAGTCGATTGAACGAGCGCTCGAGTATATGGGCCTCAATGGTGGGCAGCTAATTAAAGATATTCCGCTTGATAAAGTGTTTATCGGTTCATGTACCAACAGTCGTATCGAGGATTTACGTGCTGCTGCAGCGGTGGTTCAGGGTCAGCAGGTTTCTAAGAAAATCAAACTCGCGATGGTCGTGCCGGGCTCAGGTTTGGTGCAGAAGCAGGCAGAAAGTGAAGGTTTGAATGATATTTTCACCGCGGCAGGTTTTGAATGGCGCGAACCAGGTTGCTCAATGTGCTTGGCAATGAATGCTGATAAATTGCAAGAGGGTGAGCACTGTGCGTCGACCTCAAATCGTAACTTTGAAGGCCGGCAAGGCTTTGGCGGTCGCTCGCATTTAGTGAGCCCAGCGATGGCTGCAGCAGCGGCGATAGCGGGTCGATTTGTTGATGTCCGTGAAATGGGAGAAGGGTAACTATGCGTTCATTTACATCATTAGAAGGCGTGGTTATGCCGATTGACCGTGCCAATGTCGATACAGACATGATTATACCGAAACAATTTTTAAAATCGATTAAACGCTCTGGTTTTGGTCCTTATTTGTTTGATGAATTACGATATCTCGATAAAGGTGAGCCCGATATGGACTGCACTAATCGTCCTTTAAATATGGATTTCTCGCTTAATCACCCGCGTTATGCGGGGGCTGGTGTTTTGCTTTCGCGGCAGAACTTTGGTTGTGGGTCGAGTCGCGAGCATGCGCCATGGGCGTTAGATGATTTTGGTTTTCGTTGTTTAATTGCCCCTAGCTTTGCCGATATTTTTTTCAATAATTGTTTTAAGAACGGTATCTTGCCGATTGAATTAGATGAAGAAATTGTCGATCAGTTATTTGAACATGTGGCAACTACGGAAGGATTTTCTTTAGCGATAGACTTGAAAACTCAAACGATTAAGTTGCCTGATGGACATTCCATTAACTTTCAAGTAGATGATTTTCGAAAGCACTGCTTGCTCAATGGCCTGGATGATATTGCTTTGACCTTAGAGGATGCTGATGCTATTCGAACATTTGAGGTGGGCCATAAGAAAAATGCCCCTTGGCTTTATCGTTAGTAATCGCTATAAGCTGGTCTTTCAAACAGTCTTGAACGTTGGTTAATTTGCTGAATAAAATGTGGAGTTAGTTTTTTATGTCAAGAACTTTTGATGTTGCCATAATGGGTGCAACAGGAGCGGTAGGCCAAGCAATGATAGAAATATTGCAGGAACGAAAGTTTCCAATAGGCCAGCTTTATTTGTTGGCCAGTGAGCGCTCAGCAGGCAAGCGGATCCAATTTAATGGCAAGTCAGTGTTAGTTGAAAACTTGATTGACTTTGACTTTAGTAAGGCACAAATTGGCCTGTTTTCTGCAGGTGCAAGCTTGTCCGGTGAATACGCTCCAATAGCTGCTGACGCTGGATGTGTTGTCATTGACAACACATCGTACTTTCGCTATCAAGAAGATATCCCCTTGGTCGTACCCGAAGTTAATCCGACAGCACTAGCCGATTATCGTAATCACAATATTATAGCGAACCCTAATTGCTCAACTATTCAGATGTTGGTTGCATTAAAGCCAATCTATGATGCCGTGGGTATTAGTCGAATTAACGTGGCGACCTATCAGGCCGTTTCTGGTACGGGACAAGATGCCATTGAAGAGTTGGCCGGCCAGACGGCACGATTGTTGAATGGACAACCGGTTGAAAAAAAAGTGTACCCCAAGCAGATTGCTTTTAATGTTCTGCCGCACATCGATGCATTTCAAGATAATGGCTATACCAAGGAAGAAATGAAAATGGTGTGGGAAACGCAAAAGATTTTTGCTGATCACAGTATTCAAGTGAATCCTACCTGCGTTCGAGTGCCGGTGTTTTTTGGTCATTCAGAGGCCTTGCATATCGAAACCGATCAAAAAATAAGTGCCGATGATGCCCGAGAATTGTTGTCCAACTCACCAGGTGTAACAGTGATGGATGAACCTGTTGATGGCGGTTACCCGACTCCGGTCAGTGACGCGGCGGGTCAAGACACTACGTATGTTGGTCGTATCCGCGAAGACATATCCCATCCACAGGGCCTCAATTTATGGGTTGTTTCAGACAATGTCAGAAAGGGCGCTGCGCTTAATAGTATCCAAATAGCTGAATATTTGATCGATCAATACCTGTAAAAATGCCGATCAATAGTGCATTTTCATGCACTATTTTATGAGGTCGCCTTGCCCTTTTTTATCATATTAAACGGTGTTTTAAGCCGTTAATTTTTTTAAATGTTCTGAAGCTTGATTCAAAAAGTTGAAGTGTTACTCAAATTAATTTCTATAAGTTAAATTTTTTTATGTTTACTTGTCGTTTCATTTTTTTAGGCTATCCTAAGTGAATACCTACTGATATTGGCGTGAAATGAGGGTAATAACTCATACCAGGTCTCTCGAAAGGGGGGGAGTTTTTAACCTCATTTTCGTCAATATAAGTTGGTCTTTTTTTCGACCCTGCTCCGTTAAATATTGATCGTTTAATTGCTCCTCATCAGATGTGATAATTAACTTTTTTAGAGCCCAATATTCCCTATGCGAATGCTCTTTCACACTCGACTCATACTGATGTATCTTCAGGTTTCATTGCCCGTAATGGCTGCTCATCCAGATGACAGCCAAGCCACAGAAGTGATCGTAACCCAGCAATTATTTGATGTTGGCCTCAATGATACAGTGTGGGGAATAGCGTCAACAATTGCAGTCGATGAAATAGACGTAAACCGAGTCATGCGTTTACTCTTTGAGCAAAACCCAGAGCAATTTATTGAGGGCGATATTCATCGCCTTAAAAAAGGCGGTGTTTTGACCTTGGTGTCGAGTGACTCTTCTTCACTGCCAGAAAAAAATAGCCTGCCAGATGTTTTGTTGAAAACAGCATCATCGAGCGATAATGTCTCGAAAAAAGACCCTTTAAAAACACACGGTTTGAACGTAAAAGAATCCACTCAACATTCACGGTTTACTATCGATGATAAGGCCAACTCTCAGGATGCGAGTAGCGACTCAGTCGCGAGTCAATTAAGCCTTGAATCCCGTGCAGCGTTAAATCAGGCATTAGCCTATTCAAAAAGTAAGACGGCAGAACTTGCTCAACAGCTGGCAATTGTGTCTGATGAGCTGACATTATCTGAGCAGCGTGTTGTTACACTTGAGTCGACTCTTAGAGATAAAAAAGAGCGGATAGAGGCGCTTCGTAATCAGCTGATTCTGCCCGTGACAAACTCAGCAAATAACCATTCAGTTAATGATCCAATAGCAAGGCCTAAACAGTTATATTCTGCTTACTTTATTGCATTAGTCAGTTGTACTTTGCTTGCTATTTTGGTTATCTTTATGAGGCTGGCAAGGTTTAGACGCATGGCCGATTGCGACGCTGAATCCTCAGTATCTGTTCATGGCGGGCTGGATATTGACACTTCAGCGTCGGTTGATACCGTTGATCAATCCAGTGATGAACACTTAGATAAAACATTTGAACCTGATACGAGTACTAATAATGCGATCTTTGATAAAATGTCGCAAGATACGACGGTCTCTGACTCGTTTAATAATGAATCAAAAGTCCCTCTTATGATGATGAATGAAACGATATTTAACGAGCAAAACCTGCCAGAAACCGTCAGCATTGGCGTGGGCCGTATTAATGATACAGCGACTCAGCTTGAATTGTCGCGTGTCTATATCGACATGGGTGATTTTGACGGAGCGAGAAAACTACTGGCAAAAATTCTTAAAACAGCCAATGCTAAACAGCTAGAAATAGCTAATAGTTTGATCGGCGAATTGGATCAACTTTCTTGATATACGCGCAGTGATGAAAACACAATGATTAAAGTAAGTTGAATACCGAGCATTGTCAATCTAGCCAAGTCTTGGCTGATGATCAGAAAAGCGTGCAGCGAATAGCGATATCGGTCGAATACAATGGCAGTCAATTTCATGGCTGGCAGCTGCAGACTAACCCTGCAGTGCCGACGATTCAGCAATATTTAGAGCAGGCCTTAAGTTCAGTTGCCGATCAACCGATCCGTCTTGTTTGTGCAGGACGAACGGACGCTGGTGTTCATGCAGTGGGCCAGCTTGCACACTTTGATGCGTCAGTGAGGCGCCAACTAAAGGCTTGGGTTAAGGGGGCTAATCGTTTACTACCTTCATCAATTCGTGTGCTTTGGGCCCAACACGTCGATCATGATTTTCATGCGCGATTTAGTGCGCGCTCACGTCGTTATCAATATTGGATTCATAACAGTCCCGAACGTTCGGGTATCTTTTCCGGCTTAATCACCCATTACTCGCAGCCTTTAGACCATCAGTTGATGCATCAAGCTGCGCAGTCGCTGTTAGGAGAGCAAGACTTCACCTCATTTAGGGCGATTGCGTGTGAAAGTCCGACAGCGATGCGTAATGTCCATGCCGTCAGTGTTTTTCGGCAAAGAGAGCGAGTGTGTATCGATATTCAGGCCAATGCATTTTTGCTTCACATGGTTCGCAATATCAGTGGTTCTTTAATGGAAATTGGCGCTAAGCGGCAACCGGTTAATTGGCTTCAGACCTTATTAGCCGCCAAAGATCGATCTTTGGCGGCGGCTACGGCGAGGCCTGACGGTCTCTATTTGATGACGGTTGGCTATCCGCCAGAATTAATGATTAGTCCATCGCCGCCAACTATTTTTAGCGAATAACTCGGTAGAAGCTAAACGACGATGAAAAAGCGCGTTTAGATCACCGAAAAGACTAAAAATAATCAAATTTTTAAGGCTTTTATCGGTTGTTAGCATGCCCAAAAAGTCTTTTAGTTGCGTATAATAACTTGATAAACATTTTGTGGCTTGCATTACTGCCCTTACCCAAATTTAGGTTAAAGTGATGACAGATACCAACCAACATGAATTAGACGGGCAACACAGAACGCGAGTGAAGATTTGCGGCATCACGCGACAATGCGATGTTGATACCGCTATTCGAGCCGGTGCAGATGCATTAGGGTTTGTTTTCTATCCGCCAAGTCCAAGAGCGCTAAGCATTGAGCAAGCAGCCCAACTGTGTGATGGCTTGCCGCCGTTTGTGACTAAGGTCGGATTATTTGTCAACGCCAGTGTCGAAGAAGTGAATGCTGTTCTTGATTCTGTGTCGCTCAGTTTACTGCAGTTTCATGGCGATGAATCAGCTGAATTCTGCCAGCAATTTTCGATGCCATATATTAAAGCCGTTAGAATGGCGGTCAGTGCAGCTGACCTATCGCAAGGCAAAGCAAACAACACGCTAGATTTGCTTGCGCAAATAGACAGCCATCCGTTGGCACTAGGCTTTTTATTAGATACTTATCAGCCAGGCGTTCCTGGTGGAACTGGGCATGCCTTTGACTGGTCGAGTATTCCATTGCAACCGATACAGCCACTTATTTTAGCGGGCGGTCTTGGGTCTCATAATATTGCCGATGCAATAAACCGAGTGAGACCATTTGCTGTAGATATCAGTAGTGGGGTGGAGTCTTCCCCAGGTATTAAAGACGCTGATAAGATTATTAATTTTATGCGCGAAGTCAATCGCGGGTAATTTAAGTACATGGTTCGCCTTAAGTAGCCGACGTATTATTGTAGACAAACGAGTAAGAGTATCCGCTATGCAAACACCAACTAATATAGATCCTAGAACAGTAGATTACGGTTCAGTTCCTGATGAAAAAGGCCATTTTGGTCCATACGGCGGACGCTTTGTTTCTGAAACATTAATAGCCGCTCTTGATGAATTACAGTCTGCTTATGCACTATTAAAAGATGATGCTGCTTTTAAAGCCGAGTTTGATAATGACTTAGCTCATTACGTTGGACGTCCGTCACCAATTTATCATGCCGAGCGTTGGAGTAAAAAGCTTGGCGGTGCGCAAATTTTTCTCAAG
>DDED01000128.1 GCA_002336035.1 Cellvibrionales bacterium UBA1963 | reverse complement strand
CATTAAAAAAAACAGTGTCGCAGTTGACAACAAGAATCTCATGACACGAGAAAAAATCATTTTCACCCCTTAAGGTTAACGCTTTATTTAAATGCGATGGCTAAAAGCGTCCGCGTATTCCTATAGAAAAGCGTCGATCAGGATCACGCATCCTACCGATAGGACCTGTAGAGAAAATAGCTCGATGAATGACCGGCTCTTTAGTCAGATTAACCCCAGAAAAATTAAGCGAGAAGGTCTTATTGATTTTATAGCTCATCGATGCGTTTAACTGCCCTCTTGCAGCAGTGTATAAAGGAAGACCGGTAGCGACCGTAGAAACCTCGGTTTGTAAAAAATCATCGCGGTAGGTATAACGTAATCTGCCACTCAGTGGGAATCTTGGCTTATCATAGTACACTGTTAAATTATACGCATTTTCAGATAAGCCCACAAAGTTAAGCGGGAAATCAGGTTCAAGACCTTCATCCGACAGGTACCCTGGCGTACTAAAAGTCAGACCTCGTTCACCTTTTTGATAAGCGTAATTAGCAATGATACCCAAACCATCAAACGGTTGTGGTAAGTTTCTAAAGCTATGTTGTAAGGCAATTTCAAAGCCCTCAATCGTGCCCCCCGGAAGATTGGTTGGCGTAACTGCCGTAACTAAACCACCGTCTATACCACCGACGTTGCATTCCGTCTCTGGTCCATATGTGCTCGCGTTAACATTACATATACCCCTTAGCGTTGATACTTTACCGATAACGCTGTCAAGGTCTTTATAAAAATAACCGAGACTGAATACACTACCCTTGCGGAAATAATATTCAAAAGTTAAATCATATTGCTGAGCAGTGGTCGGTTTTAAGTATGGATTGCCGACGTTAACAGCAGTACTATTATCAAGCGGATATACAGCTGTTGGTGATAGCTGAGAGAAATTGGGACGGCGTAAAATTTCAGCATAACCTAAACGAATTTGCATTTTTTCTATCGGCGAGATAACCAAACTCGCACTGGGCAAAACGTTGGTATAGCTTTGACTTTCATCAATACTGCTAAGTCCATTATTAAAAAAACTTTCAATTGTTTCGCTTGAAAAACCTGCAGCCGTTAAATCCGCAACTGTCTGACTAGAGACACTCCCGGACTGAGAATATTCCTCGAGCAAAACGTTATAGTCAAAATTCTGTGCCAGTAAACTGCTAGTCATCTCAGCTGTTGTCAACGATTTCTTACCCGACGCGACTTGATCGGTTGTAATAACCCGCACGCCAACATTACCTCTGACCGGAATATCAAACACATCAACAAAAAAATCGGCTTTAATATACGCAGCAGCGGTATCTTCCTCGACCTCAAAACTTTGTAGCGGATCTAAGTCTGCTTCAAGCGATAGAAATTCTCTAACGGCCTCTCTTTGATTAAAAATCACCTCTGAACTAGCCGTCAAGAACTCATCTAAATACAAACCGCCGCCCGCGTTGCTAAATAGATCTCCTTCAGTTTCAACCATAAACCCCGGGAACGCCTCCTCAAGTTGCAATGCAGTAATTCCAGGATATTGACTCGTTTTTGCTGAGCTACGCTGCTTCGAATTGGATCGTTGACTGGCTCTAACACCCACTGATAAACCCGACCAGAAGTTATGATCAAAATCCCATTTAGCGTCTATTTTCTGGGCATACAAATCATTATCAAAGAAGCCTTCGAGATCTTTGGCTAAAAATAGGGCATAGTTTTTTGGATCTAACAGGGCAGATTGATCAAACGTATAAAATGTAGAAGTGCCTGCCACATAGGAGCTAGACCTACCGACAGCATCTTCTAAGGGGCCATATTGAAGATAATCACCCCGAGTATCATAAAACATTGGCATTCTTATTTTGCCATTACCTGTTAGGAACCTGGGATGCTCAGGATTATTGTATTGAAAGATGGTTTGAAAAGACGGTGCCGAAGTTTTTGAACCAGCGCCACTGAGTTCAAATTTTACCTCTACGTTATCGCCCACCCACTCGCCGCCCAAGGCAAATACATGCGATGTCGTATCACGAGTACCGGAAACATTCTTTGTTTTTATCTGGACGCCATCATTAGTTGGTTTATAGGTGGGTGACTGAGGGTCATAGTCTTGTGCCCTATCTGCACGACAATTACGAACTCCTCCGCCCATCATCCCTGAGGTCATAATACCGATATCCAGACCTTCCACATTGATCACATCAAAGGTTGCTTGAGGCATGACAGGAACGCCATCAAGCACAACAGGATTAATACTATCGGTTTCACGATCGGTATTTAAGTTATGACATCCGTATTGAAGATCGGCCGGCTGAGTGATCGCCATTTGTCCGCGGCCGCGCTTACTGAAATCAGAGTATGACCCTTCGACAAAGAATTTTAGCCCTGGTGCAGCCTCCCACTCTAGGGAACCTGACAAGGCGGTATTTTCTCGCTCTTCATCGTTCGAACTTATTTCGGAATAACCGGGATAATAATAAGGGTCGGGATCATTATCCCCATCTGGAAGCAAGTAAGTGCTGTTAATGTATTTATCAGCAACTTTTCTAACCGAAGGGCTAACACGAATACTGTCTTGTCGGATCGATTTATCAATATGCGAAACCGTTAAAATAGCACCCACCTCGCCTATGCCCGTACTGAACTTATCACCAACTGTGAAAGAGAAATTTCTATTCCAATCTTCAGCATTCTGAGCATATTCTGATTTTAGACTAATCACCTTGAGTGGTTTTTTTAAACTTAAGCCTCGATAAGTCTTAACATTAATCGTACCACCAAGCGACCCCTCGACCATGTCGGCAGAAGGAACCTTTACCACATGCAGCGATTTAACCAAGGCGGCAGGCAAATCAGAAAAACTGATACCTCCACGACTATCGCCACTAGGCGTTGTGCCTCGGCCATTCATTTCAACTCTATTTTGATCACTGCCTCGAATCGACACGCCGTCTCCTATGCCAGCATCACGGGTTATCTGGACACCCGGAATATTTTCTAAAACCTCCGCAACATTTTCATCAGGAAGCTTGCCAATGTCATCGGCATTAATAATTTCAGTTAAGTTAGCCTTGTTGCGCTTTTCAGCAAGCGCTGTCTCGAGACTTTTACGAATACTATAAACGACCACTTCTTCAATGGCTCCGTCTTCGTTACTGGTTTGCGCATGGCCATGCAGACTGCACATGCTTATCACAACAGTAAGATATATCAGTAGACCGTGATTGTTGATCGCTTTATTTTTCATTTCCTTCCTCGTTTAACAAGATTTCGCCATCGCTGCCTATTACCAAGAAGCCTTTTGGTCATAGTGATGCTTTATCAATGTTTGATTTTAAATGACAGCGCTGTCATTTATGTTAACACGGTTTTGTTTATTATCAAAGTAATGGTTAATATTGCAACCAATTTAATGTAAGTCAACGATTACGTGAGTGACAATTTGAATCCTTGATATTCAGGAAAAGCGAAAGCTATTGAAGTAAAAATAATACAGCTTGATTGGATTGAACAGTTTGATGGGGTTATTTATTCACAGGACCTGTTGAGTCCCTAATAATGAGCTTAGACTGTAACTCTTCTGGCTTAAAGGGCTGGAGATATTTTTTTAATTGCCGAATGAGTAATTCACCCGCTTCTCGCGCTAATTGCTCGACTGGGTGACGAACGGTCGTTAATGTGGGCGTCATATACATTGCCAATGGGGTATCATCAAAGCCACATAACGAGAGCTCATAGGGTATTGGAATGCGTAATTGCGCGGCCGCCTTCATCACCCCTGCCGCCATATAATCATTACTTGCAAAAATGGCCGAAGGTGGGGTCTCATGACGCAGTAATTGCTGCGCTGCCACGACACCCGAATCAAAAGTGAAGTCGCCTTGCACAACGAGACTCTCATCAAAGCTGACATTGTTTTCTTCTAAAGCTTGCTTATAGCCTAAAAAACGCATCTCACTTCCACTTCTTTGTCGTGTACCTAAAATAAAACCTATTCGCCGATGACCAAAATCGATGAGGTGCTGAATACTCTGTTTAGTCGCTGACACATCGTCAAGTGATACTATTGGGCATGTCCGCGCGTCATCTAAGGGTGAAATCAACACATAAGGCGTATCCGTACTCTCCAGAAAATCTAATAATTCTTGATTCTCTGTCATCGGTGGCGTTAAAACCAAACCATCCATTCGTGAACTGGCTAACAAATTACGTAGCTTAGGCAGTAAATCAGGCGTGTCATTTTGGCAGGGGTGTATCACCAGGCCATAACCAAATTGATAGCATGTGTCCAAGACGCCTGCTTGTAAATTAGTAATATAAGCCGAACTGGGGTTGTCGTATAGCAGGCCTATCAACAAGGAACGATCGGCGGCAAGGCTTTGTGCGGACTTATTAGGTTGGAAATCCAATTCATCGATTATCTGCTGAATTTTTTTTCGAGTAGACTCACTGACGCGAGGCTCATTATTAATCACTCGCGAAACGGTTTTCGGTGATACGCCTGCCTGTTCAGCGACATCCTGCATGGTTATTTTCTTCATAAGTCAATCAAACGTCCTAGTATAAAATGAACCTTATTCTCTACTTGTAACCACAGACAGAGAAAAAAGCAATGTAAAGATAACTTACTAACGCGAGCAACAATGACATTTGCACGCCCACCATATCGGCAAGCAACCCTTGAAAAATAGGGATCACTGCACCACCAATAATCGCTAAACAAAGAATGCCTGCGCCTTGAGGCGTCGCAGCGCCTAATTTAGCAATGGCCAAGCTAAAAACCGTCGGAAACATAATTGAATGGCATAAACCCACCAATAAAATCGACCACATAGCCAGTTGACCTGTGGTAAATACCGCCATTAAGACCAACATACTGGCCAAAGCCGTATTAACCGTCAACAACAGATTCGGTGAAATACGGCACATCAAATAGAAACCTAAAAACCGGCCTATCATTGATCCCGCCCAAAATATTGTCACATATTGGCTGGCCAACGCCTCAGTCATGTTACCAATGGTAGGATCGGCAATGAAGTTCACCAACAAACTGCCAATCGACACCTCCACACCGACATAAAAGAAAATCCCTACTGCGCCAAGCATTAAGTGACGATGCGTCATTAATACCTGCACCATACTCTTTAAATTGACCCGCTGTGCATTGTTGATCTGCTGATTATCAAAGGAATAACTCACAATAGGAAAATGAGAACGACTAAAAAAAATTGCCAGCAAAACTAACAATAGAGCAATAACCAAATAAGGCAACTGCACATCTTTTGCACTAGGCGAGAAATCAGCAAAGGAAGAAAAGATAAAAATCGAGGCTATAAAAGGGGCCACTGTGGTGCCTAAAGAGTTAAACCCTTGCGTTAGGTTTAATCGGCTGGCGGCACTTTCCTCGGGACCCATAGAGGTAACATAAGGGTTAGCTGACACCTGCAAGCAACATACTCCGGTGGCCATCACGAACAAAGCAAGTAAAAAAGCCGCGTACGAAGGAAGTTCAGCGGCGGGTAAAAACATCATACAGCCAACAGCACTAACCACTAAGCCCAGCACTATTCCTTGTTGATAGCCAATACGATTAATCAGTAAACCCAAGGGAATTGAAAAGAAAAAATACGCGCTAAAAAAACTAAACTGCACCATCATCGCTTGGGTATAGCTTAAATCAAACACGCCTCGCACATAAGGCACGAGCAAATCATTTAAGCAAGAAATCAAACCCCACATAAAAAATAAAAAACTCAACAGATAAATCTGACGCTTACTCACTTTCGATGACTCAATCAAATTTGATTCATCCTTTGTTTGGCTCAAGATTGATAATCTTTTTTATGTCGAGCAGCAATGGTCATCAATATTCCCGCCAGTAAACTGGATAATGGAAAGGTCAATATGGGCACTTCTATGGTCTCTGAATAAGCTGCAAGCATTTCATTAGCATTATACGCACCAACGTGCGGAGGCAAAGAATCTGAGACAGCATAACCAAAAAAATCGACCCCGCCGTTATTTTGACCGTAGTTTAAGGCATCGAAAGAACCGGCGATAACAGCACCGGCATTCTTAGCGGAACTGCCACTGAGTAACTTATACCTTGACGCCCAATCAGCGCCAGGCTGCTGTAATTTAGGATCGGTATACAGGGCATTGTTTGTCAACCTTTGGTCGAGATTAAAAACGCTTTGCGGGTAAAATAAATTATTACCAATGTCGTATTGCACGCCCTGATTGGATAAGAAAGTCTGTATCGGCGAACCGCCTTGCTGCACATAAATCAGGTTATTATAAAACTGAATTTCCCCACTGACTCTCTGAAAGGTAATTTTTGGACTGATTGATGATGGCACATAAATCGTATTATTATAAATAAAGGAACCCGTGCTGGGGCAGCCCTCACCATTATTACAATAGCTCGAGACATTAATAATACGACCGTCTGCCGTCGCACCGTTGACACCCTTGACACGACTGCCATCGGCTACGCTAATATTATAACGGTACCCCGAATTAACATTCGCCCCCAATATCTGAGCAAAACCACCCTCATTGTTGTAACTGAAATTATATTGGACCAAGACATTGGTATTGTTATAGTCAATATGAACACCGTAGGAATCAAGCGACCCTTTAGCATTCATCAACACATTGTTTTGAATCACCACGTTGTCTGAGTCAAAAGGCCAAGTGCCACTGCCGCGTCCGTACATGCGAGGGTCAAGACTCGCACCTGTTCCATCAAAGGTATTATTTTCGACCAACACATTCGAGGCTCTCGTGGGTACAAAGCCAGCGCCGCCCGTATTTAAAAATAACGAGTTTCTAACCGTAATATTATCATGCTTATACAGCGCCGTTGCCGACCCGCCCCGTGGCTTTATCCAAACACCGTAATGCCCCGTTTGACTCACCGTGATATTATCCATCACAATATCTGAAATCGTAAAGAAATTATTCGCACTGGCATTTGATTGCGATTCAATTTTAATCCCATAACCTTGATTTTTAAGTATGGTATTATGCCCCTGCATAGTGCAAGAAGTGCCCACTCCTTCTGGATTATCGGGCGTTGGAAAAATATTGTGTATTGCAAGATCACTAAACGTGAATTGCTCTAAAGATCGATTGCTAGCGACCACTTTAATACCAAATCGAGCATCGCGGCCGGATCCCCAACTATTCTCACAATTACCAAAACCGCCCAGTTTTTTGGTAACACCGTTACTGCTGTGTGACGCTTGGTTGGTTAATTCCAAACCGCTGATAACATAATGCTCATCGTTAAATAACAATATGCTGGCTTGGTAACCGTCTCCATCGATAATAGGTTTGGTGCCAGAACCATAAACTGAAACAGTTATAGGGGCATTAGAAGTGCCCGAGCCTTTCGGCCAGAGCATGCCCTCCCACCGTTCTCCTGATTTAAATAAGACGCTATCGCCCGCCGATAAGCTCAAGCTGTTGACCCGTGTCAAACTTTGAAAAGGTGACAGCGACGATAAGCCATTATTATTGTCATTGCCTGACGATTGACTTATGTAATAGTCAATCGCATGAGCCAATATTGAGGTGCTAAGCAACAGCACACTTACTAAGTACTTAACCATTCCCTGATATTCCTTATTGTATGGATGAAAGGAAGCGCATACATAATAACGATTTTTTGGAGAAAAAAAACCCTGCGCTAAAGGCAGGGTTTTTCTTGTACTACAAGATACCTAAATGACTGAAAAGGCCATCATCAAACAATGGTTTTTGTTAAATAAACCCGTATAGATACCCCGGCTAAACCCATTGCAAACAAGAGTTGGAATATAAGGGGTAACATCGGGACATTTTCTTCAGCAGCTGGTACCGCGGCAGGATCAATTTCTTGCTCAAGCGCGTCAGTTTCATAAAACGAGCCCTCAAATGCAAGGTTATCTATTTGAGTTTGCTTAGATAAAGTATTATCTTGCCCTGACCACTGAAAACGAAATGCAGCCGATTCACCCGGCGGAATATACACTGCCCCACCTAAATCAGCCGATAGCGGTATAGAAACCGATTTAACCCCTATATTGGTCCAAACATCACTTTTTAAATTCTTGAAGTCTGCCACCTCAGCAGGGCCAGGAGTTTCACCACCACCATTCTTTTTAATTAAATTACCAGGGGTAGCAAGATATTTTAACTCTAACGTATTCGCTGCCCCAGCAGCTGTTAAACCGCGCGCCGAGTAATGAATATGCATTAGCTTAAAATGATAATCGCTGTGGTTCGTGATTTTAACGTCACCGTTTAATCGATCTTCATCAAAAACCCAATTACCCTCTCCATTATTGTACCCACTGTTACTAAACTTCCACCCTTGTGCCCCAGTTGAATACTGCGCATTACCATTTAGAAAAGGGCCTATCCTTATGCCGCTGATCCTGCTCACAACCATGTTTGAACCGCTTAACGCCCCGTTAGCAAGGTTACCCGTTGTCACAAAATAAGAGACGGTGCCTGGCGTTCCATTACCGCCGGTTACCGCACTGACAGTCTCTACACCGTTAGGGTGATCATTATTAAACCCCGTTACAAGAACCTGGTCACCCACCGAGAAACTATGATCATCGACGACTAAAGTCACTGTGCTAGTAAACGATGAGCCGGCTGAAGCGGATACCTTAATATATTTTGGACTCTCGCCGACTAACGGCCAGCGTTGAGCATCATAGCCAGGGTCGTTACGGTTCAAAAAATCCGCAAAGTTAGACACAAATATGCCTGAAGCCTTCTTTGATAACTCTGTGCCTACAGGAAGACCATTTGCACCCGTTGTTACTAAATAAGAGACAGTGCCTGACGCGCCATTACCACCGGTTACAGCACTGACAGTCTTTGTGCCATTTGGATTCGCATTATTGAACCCCGATACAGTAATCGTATCACCTACCAAAAAACTATGTTCTTCAAGCGTTAATATAACAGTATTCAAGACCGGGTCAGTCCTTTTACCTGATAAAGCCGGTACTTCAACGAGTTTTGGGCTCGTGCCGGCCAAAGGCCAGCGCATGATGAATTCACCATTATTGCCTGTACCAAACCTATCATTATTCAAGAAAGAACTGTTGTTGACGACCCCTTTACCGATGAAACCCTCATTTGAAGCACCCACTCCTAAGACGCCGCTAAGGTAGTGGCCTGATTCACTGATGCCGCCCGCAGGCGTCGCATCAAACGTTGAGTTATTATCGGGTGTAGTATCAGTTACCCCTTTATCGTTACAAAAATTGCCACAATTCTCGATATAAATCCTATCAAAAGTTTGCCAACCAATAAGGTGGCTACCATTTCCAGCATGACTGTTTGCCGTTAAAATCAACGCCGCTGATGCCAACGGCACAATTAAATTTTTGATATACATAATAAATTCCATGAGTTGGTTAATGTAATCTTTTAAACGAAAGAGCCATTCAACTACTCTAATAGTTGAATGGCTCAATGGAGACGTAACTAAAAACTGGTGTAACTTTTACCTTACTTGCGACGCTTAGCGACTGCCAATCCCATCAATGCCGAACCTAATAACCAGGCAGCTGCAGGAACGGGAACTGCGGCTACAGGAGCAAGGTCTAAACTCACATTATTCAGTCTGAAAGAAGTCGTTGCACCATTTACGCCGTCTGCACCAACGATTCGGAATGAAGTAGCTGTAACATCACTACTCCAACAATTATTCGCATCCATGCAATCAGCAGCTAATATTTGTGCATTGTTACCCTCGGTAGTAGGATTACCGCCAACCAAATAAGTATTACCCGCTAATTCTACGTTTACTCTTTCGTCTTCCCCTAATTTTTGTTGAGCAGCGTTAAAACCCATTTTGAACCCATTCAAAGAGAAAGCAACGGGATTATTGTCAGAGTCTACAAGCGAAAAATTAAGTACCTCACCAGTCTCTATGTACCAAGTATCAGTTTCAATTGACCTAACACCTAAGCCAATATTTGAGCCTTGCTTAGCTAATGTCGCTGGGGAGTCAGGCGTAGCTTTTAATTTGTAAGTGAAATTAGCACCACTTTGACCTTGCAAAAATCCACCAATGACTGTCTCGCCATAAGTAGCGGAACCAGTGGTAAATTTGAAAACCATTGCAGCATTTGAAGATGCGCTAGCAGCTAAAGCTATTGCTAAAGTTAACGTATTTAATTTATTCATTGTTATGTTCTCCAGGCTGTTAATTGAATTCTATGTACTTTGGGTAAGGACAAAGAATTTTTTTTTATAATTTTCACTAACTGAATTTCTAGTATTACTTCCAAAACAATGACAGCGCAGTCATTTAATCGCTAAATGTGACAGCGCTGACATTGATTAAATATTAACACAAAATGAGCGCTAGTCAAGAATAATTGGGTGTATTCTAGTCAAACATCCCTGCGTGGCTATGTAAACCATCGACCAACAATAATTAATATAGCTAACTGTTTGTTTTAAATAATTATTATTAGCCTATGCTTGGTCAATTGAGAAAGGTAAAAAACGTCAAAAATTTACTGATTGACCTTCAGCATTCAATCCCTACTGCTTTTCTACTCAGTAAGCACCACAATGTGTTTTTAGCCGCGACCTGCCATGTATGACGACAACCCCAGTCTATCGATAAATGATTATTCATCGTGGTCAAAACAGTGACCCTATTCTGTTAAAAAGCGGTGCTTAGTGCGACTAAAGCACCACCCAACCGTATTCATTTTAGCGAGCAGCAACGCTGACAACAATTTTATTTAAAAAGCAGTAGCGTTGTCATTATAAAGAAAGGCATAAAATATTTTTGTAAGAAAGTGTTAAAAAAGCGAATAGAAATTACCCACTGCGCATTGGCCAGCGCGTTGATGGCCGCTGGTAAAACAGGAGTTACTGAAGATCAATCGCCTTAGTAAACGTTGAATCAGGCAAACGCTGAAAGCCAAACCTCAGTGATTTTCTATTCATCATTACAAGCCCGTTTAGGCGACAGGCCAACGCGCCATGACAAGTTCGTAGAGTCGAGGCGACAGACGCTTAAGCCACCACACCAGCCAAGTGTGCTTGTGCGGCAGTAGATAAAACTGGTTTTTATTGACAGCCTTCACAACCTTTTGGGCAATATCGTCGGCACTGATAGAAGACCGCTCCATCGCTTGGCTCACTTTTTCATGCTGGCCTTCACGCGGGTTGACCATTGAATCGGCTAAGTTAGTTTTAAACAGTGATGGGCACACGACAGTGACACCAATATTTTTTTGGCCCAACTCAATGCGCAAAGTTTCGGACAGAGAAATGACCGCCGCTTTCGAAGCATTATAATTAGCAAACTTAGGCAGGGAGCTAATGCCTGCGATCGAGGCGATATTGACGATATGCCCGCCTTGCTGAGCTTTGAACGTGGGTGTGAACGCCGCGCAACCTCGCACCACGCCCAGTAAATTAATGTCCAGTAATCGTTGCCACTCACTCAGCAGCGTTAACTCGGTTGAACCCATTGAAGACACGACGCCAGCGTTATTAATCAGCACGCCAATGCCTTGCCATTCGTGTAAACAGCGATCGCACAGTTGCTGTAGATCGGCTTCTTCACGCACATCACAGCGCTGAAAAAACGCTTGGCCACCGGTCGCTTCAATCTCGGCCACCACTTTTTGACCTGCGTCGACATTAATGTCAGCGACAGCAACCGACCAACCCTGCTGCGAAAAAGCATGTACCATGGCGCGGCCAAGGCCACTGCCGGCACCGGTGATCACAACGGTTTGATGGGCTATCGATGCCATAAAACATACGCCTCAAAAGATAAACGAATGATGGGGGTTAACATTTAATTTTACCGCAGATGACATCTTTAAACATCACCCAATCGCCGCAATAACTGTAAAGTGGATAACGAAACGTGGCCGGTTTATTATTTTCAAAGAAAAAATGCCCTGCCCAAGCAAAGGCATAGCCCACCACCATTGCCAGTAATAGCAACGTATACATCGCGGCAAAAACACCATAGAAAGCGATAAGCAACCCCGTTAAACTGCCAAAAAAATGCAGTCGTCGGCAATGAGTATTTTGATGCTGTGATAAGTAAAAGGGATAAAAACTGCTGAAGCTTGAATAGTGTTTGGTCATATCATGCTCGCTGTGTGCGCTGACGGCGAAAAGCGCTGGTTTAAAAAGTTCTGATCTTGAAGCGCCTCTCAGTAGAACAGAGGCTATCTCCCTAACTCAGAAAACCATCTAACTGAGACTGGCCCGATAAACAAACAGCGCTGGGGGGGGGTTATTGGTCGGGATGGCCGGATTTGAACCGACGACCACCACACCCCCAGTGTGGTGCGCTACCAGACTGCGCTAC
>DDED01000124.1:10048-10181 GCA_002336035.1 Cellvibrionales bacterium UBA1963 | reverse complement strand
TTGACTTTGACATTTTTTGACCCTGCTCATCGCGAATGAGACCAGTGACATAGACCGTTTCAAACGGCACTTGCGGCTTGCCATCGTTGTCTTTAATAAAGTGCATGGTCATCATCATCATTCTGGCAACCCA
>DDED01000124.1:0-9707 GCA_002336035.1 Cellvibrionales bacterium UBA1963 | reverse complement strand
AAAGATAATATCAAAGCCAGTAACTAGCACACTGGTAGGGTGAAAAAGTTTTAAGCGTTCGGTGGTTTCAGGCCAGCCCAGAGTGGCAAAAGACCAGAGTGCAGAGCTGAACCAGGTGTCGAGTACGTCCTCATCTTGGCGCAGAACGACCGTATCGCCGAGTTGGTATTTGCTTCGCACTTCAGCTTCGCAACTGGCAACATAGACATTGCCTTGTTCGTCATACCAAGCGGGAATGCGATGCCCCCACCATAATTGCCGCGAGATACACCAATCTTGAATGTCACGCATCCATGAAAAATACATGTTTTCGTATTGCTGCGGAACAAATTTGACCGCGCCGTTTTCGACGGCTTCAATGGCCGGCTTGGCCATGCTTTTTGCATCGACATACCATTGGTCAGTGAGCATAGGCTCGATCACCACATTACTGCGGTCACCGTAGGGCACCGATAGCTCGTGGGGTTTAACTTCATCGAGTAGCTGCAGTGCATCCATTTCAGCAATGACAGCTTTACGCGCAGCGAAGCGTTCAAGGCCGGCCATTGATGTGGGCATGCTGCCGTCGTAATCGTCGGAGACATTGCCGGCGCTATCAAACACTTCAGCGGTGGCGCGAATAAAGCCCTCGCGGGTCAATACATTGATCATGGGTAATTGGTTGCGCTGGCCTACCTCGTAATCGTTAAAGTCATGGGCTGGAGTGATCTTCACGCACCCAGTGCCTTTGTCCATGTCGGCATGAGCATCGCCGATAATCGGTATCAAGCGATCAACTAACGGTAACTTTATATGGTGGCCGATTAATTCTTGATAGCGTGGGTCGGCAGGGTTAACGGCAACCGCAGTATCGCCGAGCAAGGTTTCGGGTCGCGTTGTTGCCACTACTAAATAGTCGTTACCTTCGCTAGTGGTTACGCCGTCTGCTAAGGGATAGCGCAAGTGCCACATATTGCCTTTACTGTCTTTGTTTTCAACTTCAAGATCAGAAATGGCGGTTTGAAATTTAGGGTCCCAGTTGACCAATCGTTTGCCGCGATAAATTAATTGCTGGTCATGCAGTTGAATAAACGCCGCTTGCACTGCCGCATAAAAACCATCATCCATCGTGAAGCGTTCGGTTGACCAATCAACTGAATTGCCGAGTCGACGCATTTGTTCGGTGATCGTACCGCCTGAACTTTCTTTCCATTGCCAAATTTTTTCAATAAATTTATCGCGGCCCAAGTCATGGCGTGTTTCACCGGTTTCGGCTGCCAGTTTACGTTCAACCACCATTTGAGTAGCGATTCCCGCATGGTCGGTACCAACTTGCCAGAGTGTGGACTTTTGATTCATGCGTTGGTAGCGGGTGAGGGCGTCCATGATGGTGTGCTGAAAGGCATGACCCATGTGCAAGTTGCCAGTAACGTTTGGCGGTGGAATCATGATGCAAAATGTTTCTTGGTCAGCTTTATTTGGATCGCTGCTTGGGGTGAAGAAACCATTAGCTTCCCACTGTTTGTACCAGCGTTGTTCAATATCTTTTGGTTGAAACGTTTTATCCATAATAATTTTTTCTAGTTAACTCGTGTATACAGCGAATGCAAAATTGCAGTGATTAACATATTATCTTCAAAACAAATGTCTTTTTTTAAACCTTTATTGGTTTCATGAATCGGTCTGACTCGCTCAGTTTATCGTTGAGCTTACAGCTGTAATAATGAATCTATCGTATTTAAAGATTATGAACCTTAAGTGGATAGCCGCGGTCTCGGTAGTATTTATAACGTTGGCGTGATGCCTGCTTAGCACTATCGCTGCCAGGCACTATTTCTGCTAGCCGATTAAAACGGCTAAAAAACTCAGGCGTTTTGTCCGTTAAATTAATGAGTACATCGTTATGGTCACCGACTTCGCCTGAGTGACCAATAAAAATCGCCCCTTTTTTTTCCGCTGATAGGGTGACTTTATTGTCTGCTTCGGTGGTTTCGGACACACTGCGTTCATGACGATGCGGCAAAAAACTATTGGCCCTAAAGTTCCAAAGTTTTTCGTCTAGTGCTAGCATTTGTTGCTCTGAATCTGTATGCAAATAAATATTACAGTGACTACGGTACGCTTTTTCAGTTAAGCGACAAGCAAAGCTAAACAGTTCATCGGCATTTTTTGCAGTGGTTATGTAAAAGTCAATATGAGTCATGACGGTTATTCATTGTTCCGTGTGTGACATTAAATATTGGCAGAGCATTGCAACGGGACGACCACTGGCACCTTTTCCACCGCCTTGATTCCATGCGGTGCCTGCAATGTCTAAATGTGCCCACGGGTACTGGGTGGCAAATTGCGATAAGAAACAAGCGGCTGTAATGGTGCCAGCACCGCCAGCACCAATATTGCCAAGATCAGCAAAGGGTGTGTCCAGTTGCTTTTGGTAATCATCCCACAGCGGCAATTGCCAGGCGCGATCGGCGCTGTCTTGACCTGCTTTAAGGAGATTCTCAGCCAATGCATCGTTATTACTTAATAAGCCGGTTGCATGGTGGCCTAATGCCATGATGCAAGCCCCCGTCAATGTGGCAATATCGACAACCGATGCAGGCTTAAAGCGTTCAACATAGGTCAATGCATCACACAATACTAACCGTCCTTCTGCGTCAGTGTTAAGCACCTCAATTGTTTTTCCTGACATGCTGGTAACCACATCGCCAGGCTTGGTGGCGCGACTTGAGGGCATGTTTTCGGCAGCAGCAATTATGGCAACCACGTTAATCGGCAGTTTCATCTCAGCAATGGCAGACATTGTGCCCATCACGCTAGCGGCACCGCACATGTCAAACTTCATTTCGTCCATTTTGGCGCCGGGCTTAAGGCTAATGCCGCCACTGTCAAAGGTGATGCCTTTGCCCACCAGTGCGTGTGGTTGTTGATTTTTTTTCCCACCTTGATAGTTCATGATAATTAATTGAGATTCTTCAACACTGCCGTAGCCTACGGATAACAAAGAACCCATTTCAAGCAGTTTCATTTGTTTTTCACCCAATACGGTCGTCTTTATTGAGGGGTGTTGGCGGCCCAGTTTTCGTGCTTCGCTGGATAAATATTTAGGCGTACAGATATTGCCCGGTAAATTACCTAGTTCACGAGCGGTATTAATTCCTTTACCAATTGCTAGGCCGGCCTTGATGGCACGTTTGTTAGCGGTACTGTTTTCGCCATTGACGATACTGATTTTAGTGAGTGTTGGTTGCTTCGCTTTGATACTGGTCTTGGTGGTTGAATAGCGATAATTACCTCGAGTGATGCGGCTAATAAGTTGTTGAAGCGACCACGTGTTAGTGACTGATTTGGGCAGTTTGAGGCTGCTTAAAATAGCCGCGTGCTTGATTTTTTGCTGGTTGATCACACTCGCAAGACTGTCAGCTGCACGACTCCATGATTGGCGATTGAGTGCGTCTTTATCACCTAGACCCCATAGCACAATCCGCTGAGCTTTGATTCCGTTAGGCACCAGCAGTAGGGTGGTTTCACCCAATTGGCCGCTAAAGTCATTACTAGCGAGTAATTGACTCAGCTGTTTGCCTGTGGACTTGTCGATTTTTCGGTTTTCGGCATTAAGGCTTAAGTCCTTAAAAAAGGGAATAACCAAGGTGTCGCAAAGTAAGTTCGAGATGTCATCTGAGTGAATTAGCTGTGCTCGCATAATAATCGTATTACCTGTGGTATGTGATAAATATTGAGTGCTGTAATGTCTTTGCATGGCTTTTTAAACGACAGGCCCGCCAGTGGTAACAGCCATTGTTTAATGCCGCTAGTCTATTGTCAATTTAGGCGCTGAAGTGTCAAGCAATTTGTGGTCTATTAATGCGCTAAAGCGAAAGTTTTAAGTGTTAATGGACGAAGCTGCCGCCGGTAGGAGGCAGCGACGATCACTATTATTTACTCGCTCATGCAAAGTCATTTGAGTATAATAATCTTTAATATTTCAATAATTCGGCATCGCCCAGTTTTTTTATGCGTTACTAGGCAGTACGATGGGCTATCACGCAGCTAATTTTGCCTACTAATTTCACCTAACTTCTTGAGAGTTTCACTTGACATGTTAGAAACGAACCCGCAACAGCAATGCTTAAAAGATCTCCGTGAGCGAGTAGAAGTGCTTCGGGGGTATCTTTGACTATGTTCATAAGCAAGAACAACTCACAGAAGTAGAATTGGAGCTTGCTGAGCCCACAGTTTGGGATAATCCGCAAAAAGCACAACAGCTAGGCCGCGAGCGATCAGCGTTAGAAGCCGTTGTGGGCGTCATTGATCGCCTTGATCTGGGTATTAACGATACGCGCGATCTGCTCGAGCTGGTTATCGAGGACGACGATGCAGACACTTTAGTGTCGGTAGACAGCGAGTTGTCCACGTTGCAGCAGTTATTAGAGCAACTCGAGTTTCGCCGTATGTTTTCAGGTGAGATGGATCCTAATCATGCTTTTCTTGATATTCAATCAGGTTCTGGTGGCACTGAGGCACAAGACTGGGCAGAAATGCTGTTGCGGATGTACCTTCGCTGGGGCGAAGCTAAGGGCTTTAAAGTTGACTTAATTGAGGCTTCAGCGGGCGATGTGGCGGGCATAAAAAGTGCGACAGTGCATTTTCAAGGCGAGTATGCTTACGGTTGGTTACGCACTGAAACGGGCGTTCACCGTTTAGTGCGAAAGTCACCGTTCGATTCTGGTAGTCGCCGCCACACATCCTTTGCTTCCATTTTTGTTTCGCCAGAAGTTGATGAAAATATTGAAGTTGAAATTAACCCCAGTGACGTTCGAACCGATACCTACCGCGCTTCGGGTGCGGGTGGGCAGCATGTTAACAAAACCGACTCGGCGGTGCGATTGACCCACGAACCCACTGGCACCGTTGCGCAATGCCAAAGTGATCGTTCGCAGCATCAAAACCGTGATAAAGCCTGGAAGATGCTTAAAGCGAAGCTCTACGAGTTAGAAATGCAGCAACGCAATAGTCAAAAACAAGTACTCGAAGACAGTAAGTCTGATATTGGTTGGGGCAGTCAAATTCGTTCTTATGTCTTAGATGACCAACGAATTAAAGATCTGCGAACCGGCACCCAGACCAGTAATTGTCAGACGGTTCTCGATGGCGGCATTGATTTTTTCATTGAAGCGTCACTTAAACAGGGTTTGTAGCGTGCAGTTAAACGTTGACAGTTCAGCGTCGAGCAAGATAATAACCTTATACAATGACTATACAGAGTTCAAACACTATGACAAATAATAGCAACGAAGAAAATCCTGCAGGCGAAGAAAATAAGTTGGTTGCTGAGCGACGGGCCAAATTGTCTGAGTTGCGTGAGCAGGGCCAAGCGTTCCCTAATGATTTTCGACGTGACAGTTTGGCGGTCGATTTACTGACTGAATTAGGCGAGCATGACAAACCCAGTCTAGAGGCGCTTAACCGTCTTGCTAGTGTGGCCGGTAGAGTGATGAATAAACGTGGACCGTTTATTGTGTTGCAAGACGTATCAGGTCAAATACAGTTGTATGTCGATAAAAAATCGTTACCTGAGGCCATGGCGAAAAATATTAAAAGCTGGGATATCGGTGATATTGTTGGGGCTTTTGGTCCGGTTCACAAGTCGGGCAAGGGCGATCTGTATATTTATATCGAATCAGCAACATTATTAACGAAGTCGCTTCGCCCATTGCCTGATAAATTCCATGGTCTGGCCGATACTGAAATTCGTTATCGACAACGTTATGTCGATTTAATTATGAACCAAGATGTCAGGGCTGTGTTTGCTTTGCGTTCACGCATTATTTCTGAAATCCGACAGTTTTTAGTGGCGCGTTCATTTATGGAAGTAGAAACGCCTATGCTGCAGGCAATTCCTGGCGGAGCAACCGCGCGGCCGTTTATTACTCATCATAATGCCCTCGATATGGACATGTACTTGCGCATTGCTCCTGAGTTGTATTTAAAGCGATTAGTGGTGGGTGGTTTTGAACGCGTGTTCGAGATTAACCGAAATTTTCGGAATGAGGGTTTATCGACCCGCCATAATCCCGAATTCACCATGATCGAATTTTACCAAGCCTATGCAGACTACCGCGACTTGATGGACTTAACCGAGGCGATGCTGCGGACCGTGGTTGATAATGTTTTTTCAAAAACGATCCTTGATTATCAAGGGTATCAATTGGACTTTGGCCAACCGTTTAAACGGATGACTGTCCTTGAATCTATTTTAGCGTTTAACCCCAGCTTGTCACTAAAAGACTTGTCTGAGCGTGAATCAGCAGTGAGCATCGCAGACAATCTTGGCATACCGATCAAGTCTATTTATGGTTTGGGTAAAATTCAGATTGAAATTTTTGAGAAAACGGTGGAAGAAAGGCTCATTGAGCCGACATTTATTACTGAGTATCCCACAGAAGTGTCGCCATTGGCGCGTCGTAACGACGACAATGGTTTTGTTACTGATCGATTCGAATTTTTCGTCGCCGGTCGAGAAATTGCTAATGGCTTTTCGGAATTAAATGATGCAGAAGATCAAGCTGAACGCTTTCAACGGCAAGTGGCCGAGAAGGATGCTGGCGATATAGAAGCCATGCATTTTGATGCCGATTATATTGCAGCCTTAGAATACGGATTGCCTCCGACTGCGGGTGAGGGAATCGGTATTGATCGCTTAGTGATGTTGCTCACTGATTCAGCATCGATTCGTGATGTACTTTTGTTTCCTGCGATGAGACCCGTGAATCAGTGATTAAGGGTGTAATTAAGGGCGATCAATAATAATCATTTTTCAAAGAGACATTGTCTAAACGATAACAATGCCTTAATTATAAATATAATCGCTTTGTCGATAAAACAATACCGATTTAACTTTAGATAGTTTATTATAGTGGCATTGCATGCGGTCAATCCGTTTGATCAACATGGCAGTGATATTGACCACAACATAATTAAATAGGTTTACTAGTCAATTGAGCAACCATTTCTTCCACAGTATTTCATCATTGAGTGTCATTGCCTTGTTGAATGCATGTGCGATACTACCGCCTGGGCCTGCCGCCGTGAGTGTTGAGTCATCAATAGATGCTTCCTCGACAGTCAGCATTGCCGATGCGCCACGGGTAACAAATACGGCAATAGCCACCGCTATGAACCAATTAGCTATGGCCAATCAATGGCATCGAGAAGGCGATTATGCCCGCGCACTCAATGCGTATGAGGGGATATTGGTTGATAAAGCCAGCGTACTCTCAGAAACTTATGCTCTGTTAGGTCTAATTGCGTTGGGTCTTGATCGTGATAATCCGGCTTATAGTCGTGCGACGGCGAATGACACCTTACACGTGCTCCATCAAAGGATCGAAAACGCTGCGATGACTGACGCTGCAAACGAGGCACGAATGCTCAGTCTGACAGCTAGCCTGCTAATAACAGCCGATATGAATAAAGATCAAGTGATGCTAAAAAACGGCCAGCTGCTTGATGAGTTAGCTCAGCGTGATGAAGCCATTAAACGTTTGCGCGAGCTGACGTTAGGCAATTAAAGCGTTGATCGCACGTATTTTTGTCGATAGTCATGAAACATCGGTCCCTGCTTCTCTTCGGTTAAACCAAACTGTTCCATTGTATAAACATGTTTTCCATGCAGTGTGCGCGGCCGGTTGTCTATAAAAGACTGCATGTTTGTTCGAGATTCATTATTAAGGTTCAGATGAAAGTGTTCGTAGAGATCCGCGATACCGTCTATTGGCCGATTAATGACGTCATCAAATTGAAAGTCATAAAATTGTTTGGATTCTTTTAATTGTTTTCGGGCTTCGATGCCTCTATTGAGTATCGTCGAATAAAACGTTGATTCTTCTTCGCCGATTTTGATGGGATCGATAGCGTCACTAAAGCCGCCTCTCAAGGTGCTGAGTAAGCTGCAAGCAGAAGCCAATACTTTTAGTGGGTCGCGGTGTGTTTGTACCATTAGTGCATCAGGATAGGTGTCGAGGATTGCATTGATAAAGGGCAAATGGGCTGGCGACTTTAATATCCAACGCCGTGGTGATTGGCCATTTTTTTTTCCGACAAATTGCATGTATTGTAAAAACAGTTTATGCCATTGATAGGCCGGTTTTGGGTCAGCATCAAGATACCATTGGCGATAACTCGGAACGCGATGAACGGTGCTAAATTGTTCCTGAAAAAAGCTAGTCGCCATCCAAGGAAGACACTCTTCAACAAGTCGGGGACTGCTTTCGTGTTTGAGTTTCATTTCGGGAGCCAGTATCTCTAACATGGCTACGTTTTTTTCAAGTTCAAGAATACGTGTTTCGTTATCAGCCGAGTTTTTTGCGGGCGGTGGAAAAGGCCGTTGCATTTCCCACAATTTGGGCGCTCGATGCTCGTTAGCCTCAGCCACGATGGCATGTAAAATAGTAGTGCCTGTTCTGGGAAGCCCCATAATAAACATGGGCTGAGTGATCACTTCTTCTTTAACAGCAGGGTTATTTTTTACGAAATCAACCATTTGCATTCGGTTTGCTAAGTTTTCAATCATGGCTGATTTAGCGGCTATTCTGCCAATTTGACTGAGTTTGGCCTCGGCATCAGTGGCTTCTATTAGGTGCTCTAGACCAGCGAGATAGTCCTCTTCACCGAAGTCGTTTAGCCCTGTTTTTCGTTTGGCTTCATCGTGTATATTGTCGATGTTTAATGCAGGCCAAGACACCCCTATCTTTTCTAGCATGCGGCCAGAAAAATTGAGTGCGCGGATTGCAAAGGGGCGTTGTTGTTTCACATTGATTTCCAATAAACGGTTGCTTTTGAGTTATGGCCCATGTGACTCTATTCTTATGGCTGCTCAATAAGACCTTGGTTCACAACAAGGATGATAATGGATTGTTTCGCTCTGTACGCTTAATAATACGTCACACTGAGCTTGAATTGTTTTTTAATTAGGCATAAAAAAGCGGGCCAGAGCCCGCACATGATACATATGAATATTTTTACATAATTTCAACAAACAGGGTTTAATGTGTTCCCGTTTTAATTTTAAGGAAGGGGTTAATCAGGCCGGTAATTGGGCCAGTAAACTTAACCGGTGCCTCTAATACAGATAAGCAAATGCATTCAGCGTCTTCACTGGCGATGGGTCGATGTTCTTCACCGGCACCTTTCACTAAAAAGTCACCCGGTAAGTACAGGCCGGTTTGGTCTGAAAAGCTGCCTTGTAGCACCACAGTGACTTCTTGACCTCGATGGTCGTGATTACTGACACGGCCACCGGCTTTAATTTTATGCAAAGCCACCTCGCGAAATTCATCCCCTGCAGGAAGGCGTGCCACACTGAGGGCGATCCCCAGTTTTTTCCAATCTAACTGGTCTATGCCTTCAGGAATGAGTTTCTCTAAGCAGCGCGGAAGTATATCAGCTTTATTAGAGTCATCATTGGCGCTGATGGCCGCAGTAATGGCTGATGGCTGCTGCTTTATATCGTCTTTTCCAATGAGGTCAAACACTTTAGAGCGAAGCTCAACGCTAATCGAGTCATTGCCTGAACTGGGTGAATTCGATTCGAGCGCTTGCAAGTCAAGCACGACCGGTTCGCCCGGGTCATTGATTGCATTGGTAAAGATGATGCCACCGAGGCTATTCAGTTGTTCAATTTGCTTGCGACACTCTGGGCAGAATGACAAGTGAACGGAAATACACAG
>DDED01000193.1 GCA_002336035.1 Cellvibrionales bacterium UBA1963 | reverse complement strand
ATAAGCGGCTTCTTCAGGGGCTAAATGCCAATTTACTGGAGTTAACCGAACGCCCATTCGATGGCAGGCAAAACGCACGGCAACAAATTCAATGCGGTTACTGCATAGCAGGGCAACCGAATCACCAACACCAATACCTGCACGCAATAAGCGATGTGCGACTTGATTGGCGAGTTGATTGAGTTGTTTAAAGTTGATTGTCTTTTCGCCAAAAGTAATGGCGACCCTATCGGGCGTTAAGGCCGCAACAGCGGCAATTTCCATGCCTACATGAGCGTTTGCGCTTGCGGCTGCAAAGACATTTTGGTTGAGATTGCCGCACAATGGATCGTAATGATCTGACATGAGTTACCTTGCTCGTCAAAAGGCGATTTACTTGCCTTTAAAATGGGGTTGTCGTTTTTCTTTAAACGCTTTATTTCCTTCGCGTGCATCTTGAGACATGGTGGTCATTGCTGATTGCTCCATTTCATAATGAAAAGCATTTTCCCAACTCATCGTATGACTTGCTAGTGCTGTGCGTTTAATCGCTTGGGTTGCGAGTGGCGCTAAGGAAGCTATCTGCGCTGCAGTTTGCTCGGCACGCTGCTGTAATTGATTGGCTGGACAGATTTCACTGATCAGACCGAATTCTAGTGCTTGTTGGGCGTTAATAGGTTCACCACAAAGCAATATTTTCATTGCATGTGCCCAAGGTAATTGTCGTGCAAGGCGGACGGTTGAGCCACCGCCCGGTATAAGCCCTAGTTTGGGCTCAGGCAATCCAAAGGTGGCGTGTTCCGCCGCGATCCTGACATCAGTTGCCTGTAAGATTTCGCAACCCCCACCCAACGCTCGGCCATTGACAGCTGCCACGATAGGTTTATTAAAAGGCTCATGTTTTAGTAAGGTCTTATCAACAATTTGAGTGTCTGCTAGGAGTTTTTCTTCAATTGAATTTTCAGGTTTTTTGGTGCCCATCCAGATAGGAATAACACTACTAAGGTCGCCACCACAACAAAAATCAACATCACCTGCGGCGGTCAACACCGCAACGCGTATATGATCATCGTCTTTGATTTCTTGCCATGCTTCTGATAGGTCAACAAATATTTCTGCGTTGAGCGTATTTTTAGCTTCAGGTCGATTGAGTGTTAACCAAGCGACATGATCTTTTTTTTCAAACAGTAATGCGGCCACGTGATGTGCTCTTGTTAGTCATAGGATGTGTTCTTTTTACTTAATCAAACGCACCGGGCATTTGCATGTTTAACGCGTTTAAGCCGCCGTTTACCGCAATGATATCACCGGTGAGGTATGCAGAAGCCTCAGAGGCCAAGTACAGCGCGCAGGCTGAAATGTCTTCGACTTCGCCTAGTCTTGCCATCGGCGTTAAGCGAACCATGTTAGTTTCAACTTCGGGTGTTAACACGCTCTCTAGTGCTTGAGTCTTCGTTGAACCCACGCCAATGGCATTAACGCGAATTTTAGGGGCAAATTCTTGTGCCAGTTCTTTGGTTAAAAAACTCAATGATGACTTAGCCACACCATAAGCGGCAAATTGTGAGCAAGGCTCTTTGCCAGCGACCGAAGAAATATTAATAATAGAACCCGCGCCGGTGGTTTCAACCATCTTAGGGATGGCGAATTGCGAACAGACAAGGGCGCTGGTCACGTTAAAGCGGAAATTACCTTCAAATTCCTTAACCGAAGTCTTTAAGGTGGGCTTTGGCGGTGTGCCGCCGCCGGCATTGTTGACCAAAATATCGATCCGACCAAATGTTTCTACAGCGGCGTTAATAAGGTTTTCACAGTCTTCACTTATCATGACGTCTAATTTGACGATTTTAGCTCGTTGTCCAATCGCTTCTATTTCGGCGGCGACAGTTTCAAGTTCACTGATGGTCCTGGCACCGATGACGACGTCAGCGCCGGCTTCAGCGAACGCTTTTGCGCAAGCTGCACCAATACCGCGACCAGCACCTGTGACAACGGCTACTTTTCCATCAAGTCGAAATTTGTCTAAAATACTCATATTTTTATCCTAGGGGCTATGTTGCTTGGTTTATCATTACTAGATCGGTACTCAATTATACCGCGACCAGCGGCTATGCTATCCATTACAAATCCATTCAGTTAGGCAAAAAAAGTGACTTTTTTGTCCACTTTGAGATCTGATAAGTTAATTTATTCATGTCAGGCATGGTTTAAGCGACTGTGATTGTGCTTGCGAAGCATCGCTTCGCCTGTGTTACAATCATGAAAATACTCTTATTTATTGACGTAATTAATTTGTCTATGACTGAACGCTCTCATCCCATCGCTGATGTTTCCTTCCCGAAAGCACTGAACGTATGCACAACGGTTGATGCGTTTTCTGGCAGCCCTGAAGACATTGTTAAGCGACACCTTTATCAGCCTACGCCTCCTGCATACACAGAGGCAGAATATCAACGCGCCAGTGAAAATATAAAAGCATTACTTGCGCATGAGAATGCGGCAATTATCGCGCATTATTATACTGACCCACTCATTCAACGATTGGCTGAAGAAACCGGCGGAGTCGTTTCTGACTCTTTAGAGATGGCGCGGTTTGGTGCTAATCATCCTGCTGAGACGCTCATTGTCGCAGGGGTTAAATTTATGGGTGAGACAGCGAAAATACTCAGCCCAGAGAAGCGAGTTTTTATGCCAACCTTAGAGGCAACTTGCTCATTAGACCTTGGCTGCCCTATCGAACCCTTTTCGGCATTTTGTGATGAGCATCCTGATCGAACTGTGGTGGTGTATGCCAATACTTCGGCGGCGGTAAAAGCGCGGGCCGATTGGGTGGTCACCTCAAGTATCGCATTAGAGGTTGTTGATTTTTTAGATGCGCAGGGCGAAAAAATAATCTGGGCACCGGATAAGCATCTTGGTGCCTACGTCCAAAAACATACCGGTGCTGATATGTTGTTATGGGACAGCGCATGTATTGTCCATGATGAATTTAAAGCCAAAGGCATTCATGACTTAAAAGCCGTGTATCCCGAAGCTGCAGTGTTGGCTCATCCTGAATCACCCGAGTCAGTGTTGGCGTTGGCAGATCGAGTCGGTTCGACCACGCAAATTATCCGAGCTGCAGAACAATTGCCTAACGACACGTTTATTGTCGCTACAGATCAAGGTATTTTTTATAAATTGTCTCAATTAGTCCCTGACAAGCAATTTTTAATTGCACCCACTGGTGGCGCCGGCGCTGGCTGTAAAAGCTGTGCTAATTGTCCCTGGATGGCAATGAATAATTTAGACAATTTGGCCGCCAGTGTAACAGCGACTAGCAATGAAATATTTGTCGACTCGCATCTGGCTCAGCGCGCATTAATTCCACTGCAGAGAATGCTTGATTTTGTGAGAAATCAAAATTAAGTTAAAGCCAATTATAATAATTTTTGTTGCTGTTCTAACTCCTTAATCAATAATAATCGCTGTTTTATTTTTGCCGATTGTTGAAAATCTTGTTGACTTAAATTCAGCGCTTGTCGGTAATGCATTTTGGCTTTAGTAAAGTTTCCACGAAGCAAATAAAATTCTGCTCTAGATCGATGTAGGCCTTTTATGTCACCAGCTAAACCTTGGGTTTCTGCTAGTTCGTACCATATATCGGCTTGCGCTGGCCGCGTTAATGCTAAATTGGTTAATACTTTTTGAGCGTCAACGGGTTTATTATTGCTCAGTAAAACCCTTGCTAGCTGCATACTAATTGCGTAGTTATTGGGGGTTAAGCTGTTAAGGTCTCGGAGCCTATTTTCAGAAATTTCTGTTTTCCCTGAGCCACTATCAATAGCAATATCTAAAAGACTGTAAGTGATTTTCCCAGGAATTTTTTCTAATAGAGGCGCCAATGTTTCTCTTGCCATGCGCCATTGCTGGTCTCGTTCATAAGCAACGGCTAGACCATAGCGCGCGGCTTCAGCATACAATGCATCGGCTGTGTGAGTGTCAATCGATGGTGTCGATGAAAATTTTTCAAGTTGCGATAAAAAATGCTTGATACTGTCTTTATTGGAGGACTGCGCTAAAATAAAGGCACGGGTTTTGATTAATAAATAATTTAAATGCAGCTTGCTCACGGGTGAATTATATTGTTGGGCACGATTTCTTGCATCCGATATTCGTGATTCAGTGATCGGATGGGTGAGTAAGAATTCGGGAGTTTTATTGCCATATAATCGCAATGAATTAAGCATTTCTTTAAACATCATTGCTGCGGAGTTGGCCGAGTAACCTGCGGCAACCAAAGTTTTCATGCCCATACGATCGGCCTCTTTTTCATGCATCCGGCTATACCTCAATCTTGCGTCTAATGCGGCAGCTTGTGAACCAACAATAACGGCTTGAGCTGCATCTCCTTCGCTGGCAATGGCAAGCGCAATGCCAGCTAGCATTCCGGCCAAAGTGGTCAAGCTATTGTTTTTGGCAGCCTCGACACTGCGGCTAAAATGCCGCTGTGAAAGATGGGCGAGTTCGTGGCTAAGCACTGATGCAAGTTGACCCTCTGTTTGGGCATAAAGCAGTAATCCGCTGTTCACGCCTATGACACCGCCTGGCACAGCAAACGCATTAATGCTCGGACTTTTGACGACCACTAAATGAAGTTTCTTTTCTTGTAGTTGGCTATAACTGGCCAGCCTAAACAATAAATTTTCTAAGTATTCAAAGATAATGGGATCAGATTCAAGGTTAACACTGCCTCGAAACGCTTTTAGCCAGGCTTGGCCGAGTGCTTTCTCATCTTGGTGCGACATCAGCCCTGCCGATCGGTCACCCAGTTCGGGTAAGATAATCGATTCACTGGCCTGGCAATAAACAGCGACCCCCAGTAAACAACTGCACATAAGCTTACCGATCACTCTCATAGAGATAAGGCGCTTATACAATCGCTGTCCGGTGTGTATTGGCGCTAGTTGATGAGTCATTAGCGTGAACCTGTTACTCTTATTCCATGGTTGTTTCGTCTGCACGGTGGTGGAACTAAGCGCAGAGTGAGATGATGATCTGGGCCGTTGGCATCATTTTTCTCGTAATCTGTGCAATTATAGTAGCAAATGATGCAGTATTCACTGGCTATCATATGGCAAAAAGCGGTGTTTTGTTTATACAATTCAACCGGCCAGATAATGACTATAAAGGGTTTACTGATGGCTTTGAGCGAGTTTCCCTTGCTGAGTTCCACCTAATCTCGTCCATTGCATGGGTTATGCAGGTCAATTCTCCGCACATTGAAGGGTAAAGATTGTTATGTTGAATGTATTAAAAAAGTGGTACGAGCGGTATTTTCATGATGAGCAAACGGTTGTCTTATTTTTATTGTTGCTCGTATTGGGCATGGCAGTCATTTTCTTTGGTAGCATCTTAGCTCCTGTCATTGCTGCACTAGTATTGGCTTTTTTGCTGCAGGGCGTGGTTGTTCAGCTTGAGCGATTCAAGAGCCCTCACCTGCTAGCGGTCAGTTTAAGCTCAGCTTTTTTGGTCTTTTTATTAATTGTTGGTTTAATTATCATCATGCCATTAGCGCTGGATCAATTGACAAATTTAGTTCAAGAGTTACCCAGGTTTATCACTGTCTTGCAAGAAAAATTGGTTTTATTGCCTGAAATTTATCCGGCATTGATATCCGCGGCTCAAGTACAAGAGTGGACTGAGTTACTCAATCGAGAGTTAGGCGGCCTTGGTCAGTCAGTCTTGTCTTTTTCGGTATCGAAAATTCCTAATTTATTTGGCTTTATGGTCTATTTGGTGCTGGTGCCAATTTTAGTGTTTTTCTTTTTGAAGGACCGTGTTGTTTTATTGTCTTGGTTTGCTGATAAGCTGCCTGCGGATCGACCGCTATTGAGTGGTATCTGGGCGGAGATGAACACTCAGATGGCCAATTATGTTCGTGGTAAAGCGATTGAGATATTCATCATAAGCCTAGCTTCATACAGTGTATTTGCTGGATTTGGTCTGAATTATGCGGCTTTACTGGCTATTCTGGTCGGTTTGTCGGTGGTTGTTCCTTATATAGGCGCCTTCCTTGTCACGTTGCCGGTCTTACTGGTTGCTTTGCTTCAGTGGGGTTGGGGAGGCGAGTTAATGTGGTTGATGACGGCTTACCTTATTATTCAGGGTCTCGACGGCAATGTGTTGGTGCCGTGGCTGTTTTCTGAGGCGGTTAACCTTCACCCAGTTGCTATTTTGTTAGCTATTTTATTCTTTGGCGGTTTATGGGGCCTTTGGGGCGTCTTTTTTGCTATTCCGTTGGCTACATTGATCAAGGCTGTGCTGAATGCATGGCCAGACAGTTTGCAAAGCGGTGGCGTCTTGTAGTCAACGGCAACCGGGCTTCTGATCACTGCACCGCTGTTAATCCGAGTGGCTTAATCAATTTCTATGGGGTCTTATCCCTTGTGTCATTCATCGCTCTAATGACGGAGATTAGCATTCTTCCGGCGTTAGAAGCACCTCCGTTACTCAATATCACCCCCATCAAAACGGGCATGCTTTAATTGCCGGCCGAATTGATCACGGATTTGGTTTATTTTTCCCATTTAAGCTGTAATTTAAGTCGACCGTCTTAAATGGGCTGGATGCTCATGCTGAGTTGCCCTAAACTTAACGCAATGCAAATAATTGGGTTAAAAGCAACGAAAATTCCCTTTTCACTGTGGATGGGTGACGTGTCAGGCGTTCGGGTTGTCTTGGGCGATGAAGTCTGTTGCCGCCGCATAAACCGTTTAAATATTAAGCTATTGTTAAGGAAGTACCGTTATGCATGACAACGACAAAGATCCGTCAGAAACCCAGGAGTGGTTAGATTCTATTGAGTCGGTTATTCATCACAGCGGACGAGATCGGGCAGCCTTTTTGTTGCAGCAACTTCTGGATCGCGCAATTGATGCTGATATTACGATGCCTCCGGCTATTACCACACCTTATCGGAATACCATTTCACCGGTGAATGAAAAGCTGATGCCGGGTGATTTATTTATGGAACGAAGAATTCGCTCCATCACTCGCTGGAATGCACTGGCAATGGTCATGCGCGCGAATGACAATGATGAGGGCTTGGGCGGTCATATCTCTAGCTTTTCCTCGGCAGCAACGCTTTATGATGTCGGTTATAACTACTTTTTTCGAGGCGCCGATGACCAGCAAGAGGGCGATCTTATTTATTACCAGGGGCATATCTCGCCCGGTATTTATGCCCGTTCGTATTTAGAAGGCCGCCTAACTGAAGAGCAGCTTGATAATTTTCGACGCGAAGTCGATGGTAACGGTTTATCGTCTTACCCCCATCCATGGTTAATGCCCGATTATTGGCAGTTCCCGACGGTATCGATGGGCTTAGGGCCGATACAGGCTATTTACCAAGCTCATGTCATGAAATACCTTGATAAACGCGAGTTAGCGCATCGCGATCATCGAAAAGTCTGGTGTTTTTTAGGCGATGGTGAGTGCGATGAGCCCGAATCGCTGGGTTCTATCGCCATGGCGGGTCGCGAGTCGCTTGATAATTTAGTCTTTGTAATTAACTGTAATTTACAGCGATTAGATGGGCCTGTTCGCGGTAACGGAAAAATTGTTCAAGAGCTTGAGGGTGTATTTCGCGGTGCTGGTTGGCATGTTATCAAAGTATTATGGGGGCGACGCTGGGATCCGCTGTTGGAGCGAGATAAAACAGGATTGTTGCAGCAGCGAATGAACGAGGTTCGCGATGGTGAGTTACAAAATTATAAGTTTAATGGCGGTGCTTATACTCGCGCTCATTTCTTTGGTAAGTATCCAGAGTTGCTGGAGCTAGTCAAAGATTTATCCGATGACGACATCATGAACCTGAATCGCGGTGGTCATGATCCCTATAAAGTATACGCCGCTTATTCACAGGCGGTTGAGCATACAGGTCAGCCAACGGTTATCTTAGCGCAGACGGTTAAGGGTTACGGTACCGGTGAAGCAGGTGAGGCTAATAACGAAACTCACTCACTCAAAAAATTAGATACTCAAAGTTTAAAGCAGTTTCGTGATCGCTTTAATATACCCTTGTCAGATAAAGAGCTCGAGACAGTTCCTTATTATCGACCCTCGCCTGACAGCCCCGAAATGGCGTATATGCGTGAGCGTCGAGAAAAACTAGGCGGCTATATTCCTCGACGCAGATCGAACTTTGATCAATTAGAAACGCCGCCACTGGATACTTTTTCTGCACAAATAAAGGGCTCTGGTAAACGTGAAATCTCGAGCACGATGGCTTTTGTCCGTATTCTTTCTAGCTTAGTGAAAGATAAAAATATTGGTGAACGTGTCGTGCCTATTGTGCCAGACGAGGCAAGAACTTTTGGTATGGAAGGTATGTTTAGACAGCTAGGCATTTATTCGTCACAGGGCCAGCTATATACACCGCATGATGCTGGCGGCATTATGTACTATAAGGAAGACGAGAAAGGACAAATATTAGAAGAGGGTATTAATGAAAGCGGTGCCATGTCTGCATGGTTAGCGGCAGCTACTTCTTACAGCACTAACAACACACCTTTAGTGCCCTTTTATATTTTCTATTCGATGTTTGGTTTTCAACGAGTGGGTGATCTCGCTTGGGCAGCGGGTGATAGCCAAGCGCGAGGATTTTTAATTGGCGCGACATCGGGTCGCACTACGTTGAACGGCGAGGGCTTGCAACATCAAGATGGCCATAGCCACTTAATGGCATCGACTATTCCTAATTGTATTTCTTATGATCCGACTTATGCTTTTGAAATGGCCGTTATTATTCAAGATGGTCTTGATCGTATGTACCAAAAGCAAGAAAATAAGTTTTACTATATTACTGCAATGAATGAAAATTACCGTCATCCTGAAATGCCAGTGGGTGTTGAGCAAGGTATTATTAAGGGTATCTATCGCCTGGTAGAAAATAATTTTAAAAGCGCTAATCGCGTCCAGCTAATGGGTTCAGGGACTATTTTACGCGAGCTTGAAGCGGCCGTTTCATTGCTTAATGATGACTGGTCGATAGCGGCCGATGTTTGGAGTGTTACTAGTGCCAATGAATTGCGTCGTGATGGTTTAGCTTGCCAGCGATGGAATATGTTGCATCCTGAAGAAACGCCTCGGGTGCCTTACATTACTGAACAGCTGAGTGAGGCCGAGGGTCCCTTCATAGCGGCAACCGATTACATGAAATTGTATGCCGATCAATTGCGTCCTTATGTACCGGGTCGATTTAATGTCTTGGGTACTGATGGTTTTGGTCGAAGTGATACGCGCGCGAAATTGCGACATTTTTTTGAAGTAAACCGCTATTTTATTGTTATTTCATCGCTGTCGGCTTTAGTGGATGAAGGAAAATTGCCCCCATCAGTGATTAATCAAGCCTTGAAGAAATACGGTATTTCACCGGATAAGGTTGATCCAACCACTGTTTAAACGGTTATTGGTTCAACGGTTATTTTATTATTTTATTGAGCGAAGGATGAGTACATTGACAAAGCAAACGGTAAAAGTTCCTGACCTTGGTGGCGCTGCCGAAGTAGAAGTAATTGAGATATCGGTTGCTGTCGGTGATGAAGTCGCAGTTGATGAATCAATTGTCGTGGTCGAATCCGATAAGGCTTCAATGGACATACCTTGCCCAGCAGCAGGAAAGATCACTGCTATTTCTGTGGTCGAGGGAGCAATGGTTAAAGAGGGTGATGCACTCTTAGAGTTAGAAATAAAAGGAGAATTAAATGCCTCTGATAGTGTGCTCAAAGAACCCGTTGAGGACAATCCCGTGGCGGCCAACCCAGCTGAACAACAAAAAATTGAGCCGTTGGTTCAGGCTGATCAGGCAGAACTAGAGCCGTCCCAAGCTGATGTTGCCGCACCCACCACCGCCATTGAGCTCGTTACTGTGCCCGATTTAGGCGGCGCCGATAAAGTGGAGCTCATTGAATTAATGGTGGGTGTCGGTGACCGTATTGAGGAAGGCGATGGCATTGTGTTAATGGAGTCGGATAAAGCCTCGATGGAATTACCGTCACCAGCCAGTGGTGTCATTACTGCCCTGCATGTCAACGAGGGCGATTCTTTGGCTGAAGGTGATAAGGTTGCTGATCTTGAGGTGATGGTACTCGCAGTGACAGCCGCCACTGATACTGCCGATGCGGTGAAAACGGCAACAACACCAGCAACACCAAAACCTGCACCAAAACCTGCACCAACGTCATCACAGGCTGTTGCTTTTTCATCCGTTAACGCCGAAACACCCCAAGTAAACCCAATAAAAGACGAATTGCAAGCGGGTGCTGACCGACGCCGTAAAACCGATGTTTACGCAGGCCCAGCGGTACGGAAATTAGCGAGAAAATTAGGCGTCGATTTAAGTCGAGTAAAGAGTTCAGGGCCTCGCGGTCGCTTAGCGAAGGACGACCTGCATAACTACGTGAAAAACTTAGTCAGTGCACCTGACACTATTGGCGGCGCCATTCCTAAAATACCTCCTGTTGACTTTTCTCAGTTTGGGGAAACGGTCACTGAACCGCTGTCGAAACTCCATAAACTCACTGCGGCAAATATGCATCGAAGTTGGTTAAACGTACCGCACGTGACACAATTCGATGAGGCTGATATTACTGAACTAGAGGTCTTTCGCCAGACGCTAAAAGATGAAATGGCTCGGCGTGAAGTGAAAATCACACCGGTCTCTTTTCTGATGAAAGCGGTTGCTTCTGCATTGGAATCTAACCCAGCCTTTAATGCGTCTTTATCCGCTGATGGTGAATCGATTATTTATAAGCAGTATGTTCATATTGGTATGGCCGTCGACACCCCAGCGGGACTGATGGTGCCAGTGATTCGAGATGTCAATAAAAAAGGCATATGGGCGTTATCAGAAGAAATTAGAATGCTGGCCGATAAAGCGAAAACTCGGAAATTGAAACCCAATGAGATGCAAGGCGGTTGTTTCACTGTTTCAAGTTTAGGCGGTATTGGCGGCACGGGTTTTACTCCCATCGTCAATACACCAGAAGTCGGAATTCTTGGTGTCTCTAAGCTGATGATAAAACCTGTTTTTCAAGGTGGGGAGTTCGTGCCACGAAAAATGCTACCGCTATCCCTATCGTATGATCACCGTGCCGTAAATGGCGGCGATGCCGGTCGCTTCATGACAGAAATAGTGGCTATCTTGGCCGATGTCCGCCGTTTACTCCTTTAAGTTAATGGGTCACTCATTTCGGCGCATAAAAACATAAACGATTGATTTTATTGAATATAATTAATTAATTGCTGAGTGTGCCTAGTCCCTTTCTTTCCTCCTTGCAAGCCCACTTCAATAACTTTTGGTTATGACTTTGCCCCGTTTAAAACCAATTTTTTCTAAGACGTAGATTTTTTATTATATGGGTGGTGTTTAATAAATAAACGGTCTAGTCTATTGATTAATGCCACAACAGCTGAAAAAAATGCAAGCGGCGTCATAAATATAATTGATGTGTTTTTTAGGTTTAGAGGATTGGGGGTTATAAAGATGTCTGGACAAGTAGCTACAATTTCCACTAACAACGCTGAAATACGTGCCACTGATCAGGCCAATGATGTCGGACTTGATATGGACGATATTGTCGATGGGGGCACAGATATAAGCATTGGCAAGGAGGTTAGCGGATCAGTTAAATTTGCCAAATCAACGGATGTACGCCGCCGACTAGAAGAGAAGCTTGAAGTCAAACTGTTAAAAGACCAGCTTGGAATAGATGACCTAGGGTTTTAATTGCATTAAGACCCTAAGACTCAAGGCACAACAAATAATAAGAATAAACGTGCCTTAAGTTTTAAATTTAACCGTTACGATGCTCATCAGAAACGGCTTCTTAAAATTCAACATGTTATTGGTAGTGACTATCACTGTGATAGTATCGAGGGTTAATTATCTATCATTTAAAAGGTTGTTGACGTGTCAGCTTTCTTTTCGATTCCAGGCGGCCGTACTTTTTTTGGTGTTATTTTTTTAAACGCCTTAATTGATTTAGGGCATAAAATTGCCTTACAAAATATTGTATTTAAAATATACGACGGCAGCCAGCAGATTATTTTAGTGGCCATTATTAATGCCTGTATTTTACTGCCCTACATTGGTTTAGTTCTGCCTGTTGCAAAAACTGCTGATGCCCATAGTAAAATTAAAATTATGCGCATAACCGCAGCGGCATCAATTTTTTTAACGCTGGGTATTACCTTGTTTTATACGCTTGGTTGGTTCTGGCCAGCCATGCTGATGACATTACTGATGGCGATTCAATCCGCTTTTTATTCACCTGCAAAACTAGCCTACTTGAAATTACTATGGGGCGCACAGCGACTCAGCGAGGCTAACGGTTGGGCACAGGCAGCCTCGATTAGCGGCATCTTAAGTGGCACAGTTGTTTTTTCGATTGGTTTTGAATTTTTATACGCTACGTATGCCTCTTTAATCATAGATAAAAACACCTTAACTGCCATGCTCTGGCCTTTAGGTGTGGTCTTATTTGGTTTGGCCACATTACAGTTTTATTGGGTGAAGAAAATCCCGTCAGTCGAAGAGCCGGCATTGAAGAAAGACTCATCTACTGTGACGCGCGTAACCCGACAATCACTTTATCAATTATTATCTGAGAGGCGGCGGTTATTTCCGGTGTTGGGCTTAGCTTTATTTTGGTCAGTAGGACAGGGTATGTTAGCTGCCTTTCCTGCCTTCGCAAAAGCTCATGCCGCAATTGACAATACAGCAGTGATTCAGGCGGTGTTAGCTGCAACTGGCTTGGGACTGGCCTTGGGGGCAGCAGTGGTGGGCCGAGTGTCGGCCCAACGAGCAGAATTGCGTTTAGTGCCAGTGGGCGTTTTAGGCATGTCGCTGTGCCTATGGTCATTGAGTGAGCTAAGCGCCGCAGTGGCATTTGCGAGTGTTTATTTTTTAATGGGTGTGGCTTCAGCGTGTTTAATTGTGCCATTAAATGCTTACCTCCAAATAAATACGCCAGCAGAACAGTTGGGAAGTTTAATTGCCAGCAGTAACTTTTTACAGAATATTGCTATGTTATTTATGTTGCTGTTAACCATTGCAGTGGCCTTATTGGGGCTCGACAGTCGGTATTTAATACAGTTAATGGCACTGATAACCACCGTTGCCGGCGGCTATTTAGCCTTTAATATTATCGCTGAGAGTCGAAATTAACTCACAATTTAAGGTGTAAAATAGAGCTCAAAAGATTGATAGTGAGTTAACTGATCAGTAAAAGCTCCACAACGATAATAAATACCATGCTTATGTTATTAATATTTTTCAATTAAATGCCGTATAATGAACGTCATTATTGGCTTTGGAACGACTTGAATTCATGACTGTTAGAACACGTATTGCACCGTCACCGACTGGCGATCCTCATGTAGGCACAGCCTATATTGCGCTATTTAATCTTTGCTTTGCGAAACAGCACGGCGGTCAGTTTATTTTGCGCATTGAAGATACCGACCAGCAGCGCAGCACCGCCAAGTCGGAGCAAATGATTTATGATTCGCTGCGTTGGTTAGGCCTCGACTGGGACGAAGGGCCTGATAAAGGCGGCGATTTTGGTCCTTATCGGCAAAGTGAGCGTGGTGATATTTACCAGCAGTACGCGCAACAATTAATTGACCAAGGTCACGCGTTTAAATGCTACCGCACACCCAAAGAGTTAGATGAGTTGCGCGCTGAAATTAAAGCGGACGGTGAGAATCGCGCACTAAAACCGTTTGATTTATTATTAAGCCAAGCCGAACAACAACAACGGGCCAATGACGGGCAGCCGTTTGTGGTGCGAATGCAAGTGCCAGAGTCGGGTACTTGCGTGGTAAATGATTTATTGCGTGGTGATATTGAGCTCGATTGGTCGATGGTCGATGCACAAATATTACTGAAATCAGACGGTATGCCCACTTATCATTTGGCTAATGTGGTGGATGATCACCTCATGCAAATTAGCCACGTGCTGCGCGGCGAAGAGTGGATCAATTCAGCGCCTAAACATCAGCTT
>DDED01000045.1:2664-3266 GCA_002336035.1 Cellvibrionales bacterium UBA1963 | reverse complement strand
TCCATTGTATTTGATACATGGTCAGCGGCAGATCTTTGTAGCTTGTCACGTGGCCACGAAAGATGTCAGTAACCAATTCTTCAGCAGTCGGTGTAAACAGCATGTCACGGTCATTACGGTCTTTGAACCGTAACATTTCTTCGCCATAATCATCATAGCGCCCAGAGTCACGCCACAGATCAGCAGATTGAATCGTAGGCATTAGCATCGCCAAATGACCGGCTTTTTTCTGCTCTTCATGCACAATATCTTCAATTTTTTTAAGAACCTTGAGCCCTAAAGGTAACCAAGAATAAATTCCCGCTGCAGATTGCTTGATCATGCCCGCCCGCAACATCAAACGGTGTGAGACAATCTGGGCCTCAGCTGGGTTTTCTTTCAGGACAGGCAAAAAATAGCGGCTAAGGCGCATGGAACACTCCAGTTAAATTCTCTGCTATGTTTAGAGCTCCAATGCTGCTGTCACAAGCGAAAGTGGTCAAAACGACAACTTTAGAACACATATTTTAACCACGGCCCCTTGCAAGGGACGGCACAATAAGCAAGTTGGATGGAAGAGGAGGATTGATAATGGCATTACCGGTATCTTCACAACTGCGCTA
>DDED01000045.1:909-2258 GCA_002336035.1 Cellvibrionales bacterium UBA1963 | reverse complement strand
CGGTGCGATTGCCTATTGCCTTGACCCTGTTGCCGATAGACTCCAACGGTTTGGCTTGTCGAGGCTGACCTCCACAACAATCATCACACTGGTCGCCATGCTGGCTTTTGTACTTGCCATTTTACTAATTGCGCCCCTACTGATGGAACAGGCATTTGCACTTTTCAACACTGCGCCAGCGATTACAGCGGAGGTGTGGGGTTTTCTAACAACTCACTTTCCAGACCTATTAGATGACAGCAGTACCATGCGGCAATCTCTGACCAGGTTGGGTGAAACCATTCAATCACGCGGTGGAGATTTGGTGAATGGGTTAGCCTCATCTGTAAATTCAATTTTAAGTATTGTGATATTGATTGTGATTGCACCAGTTGTATCTTTCTATCTTTTGTTAGACTGGGACAATTTAGTGGCCAAAATCGACGGCCTGGTGCCACGAGACCATGTTGAGACCGTACGTCATTTGGTTTACCAAATTGATGCTACCCTCGCCTCCTTCATTCGTGGGCAGGGAACTGTATGCTTCATTCAGGGTTTGTACTATGCTATTGCGTTGATGCTCGCGGGGCTTAACTATGGCATTGTTGTAGGATTTTTGGCGGGTGTAATTTCCTTTATTCCTTACGTTGGCGCACTGGTGGGCGGCGGCTTGGCACTTGGTTTGGCATTGTTCCAATTTTGGGGCGATTGGACATCTATCGGCATCATCGCCACCATCTTCATGGTGGGGCAGATCTTAGAAGGTAATTTTCTCACGCCTAAATTAGTCGGAGATTCTGTGGGACTGCATCCGGTTTGGTTAATTTTTGCATTGTCAGTATTTGGTAGCCTGTTTGGTTTTGTGGGGATGCTTGTAGCAGTGCCCGTCGCAGCGATGATTGGCGTGTTGGCTAGGTTCTTTATAACTCAATACAAATCAGGCCTACTGTATCGTGGGCTCAGTACTGAAGATGATAAAAATGTCTGAGCAACTCAGCTTCAAATTACCAATAAAAGTGGCTCGCGAACGCGATGCCTTCTTTGTATCCGAAGCCAATAAAAACGCCGTGGCTACTTTAGAAGATCCTGAAACTTGGCCGCAGGGCAAAATGATCCTGCTTGGTCCAAAAGCCTGCGGAAAATCCCATCTATTGGAAATTTGGCTAAGTGAAAACAAGGCACAAAAAATTGATCCACTTAGGGATTTTGATCAACCTAATGCCGGTGCAAAAATTATAGTGGATAACTTGCAGAAATTGGCAGGGATCTCTCCTGCAGAAACGCGGCTATTTCATCTTCACAATCACCTACAATTTACTGGTGGCAAATTGTTGATGGCATCCAATATGGCAGTGCGCCAGGCCGGATTT
>DDED01000045.1:0-509 GCA_002336035.1 Cellvibrionales bacterium UBA1963 | reverse complement strand
CCTGATGACGCACTGTTGCATGCGGTTTTGCTAAAGGCCTTTATGGATCGCCAGCTTTCGCCACCGCCTGCTGTTCTAGCATATATTCTCAAAAATATGGACCGAAGCTTTGATGCCGTGAGCAATATTGTGGCCCAATTGGATGTTCAAAGTATGTCAACTGGACGCCCCATTACCCGAGCCATGGCCGCAAGTATCCTAGCCTAGCAAACCAGCACTTTAATACTACGATCTTAGCCCTTACAATTTATCATCAGCCTGTTTAAATTAAGGGCCTGCACTCAGGATAAAATATGATAAACTCTGCTGACTTTCTGAACAGTGATTTTCCCTCAGCGCGCAGCTGTAGAATAGATATGGCTGGGCCAGACAGGTTTTTGAACCGTGAGCTGTCTTGGCTAGCATTTAATTGGCGAGTCTTAGAGGAAGTGGATAATGTAAGCGTTCCACTGTTAGAAAGACTAAGGTTTTTATCAATTTCAGCCACCAACCTTGATGAATTTTATTCA
>DDED01000078.1:10109-10323 GCA_002336035.1 Cellvibrionales bacterium UBA1963 | reverse complement strand
CGCATCACGCGCGGCGGTTGACGCTGGCTTTGTACCGAATGATATGCAAGTCGGCCAGACGGGTAAAATCGTTGCCCCTGATTTATATATTGCCGTCGGTATCTCCGGTGCCATTCAACACTTGGCAGGCATGAAAGACAGCAAGATTATTGTCGCGATCAATAAAGATGAGGACGCCCCGATTTTTCAGGTTGCAGATTATGGCTTAGTTGCT
>DDED01000078.1:0-9790 GCA_002336035.1 Cellvibrionales bacterium UBA1963 | reverse complement strand
TGGCTTAGTTGCTGATTTATTTGAGGCTTTGCCTGCATTGGAAGCGCAGCTCTAGTTTCAGATATCCATAGGCTGTTGTCTTCAAGCCAAACGATAAAAAAGCCTGGCCAGTCCAGGTTTTTTTTCGAATAACACAGGGGATACATATAGGTGAGCAACTCAGTTAATAACTCCGTTAGTTGGGGATCCCAACCTATTTCGCCGGCAATCATTGAAAAAGTGGCTTTTTTGCTCGGTCGAGAACCAAGGGGGCTAGAGGCGATAGAAGTGGTTGATGATCAGGGTGCGCCATCGGTGATACGGGTGGCTAGCTTAGTTGATGATAAGCCATTTCCAACAATGTATTGGTTGGTCGATAAGCAGTTAAATTATCGCATTGACCGCTTAGAGGCTAGTGGCCTCATTAGCCGAATGCAGCACATCATCGATGCGGACGATGCTCTCAAAGGAGCGATGGTTAATGATCATAGAGACTTTATTTGTCAGCGTGATATTCATATGTCTGAATCAGTCAAGCAACGGTTAATCGATAAGGGCTACTATGAGCCATTGCAGCTGCGAGGTATCGGTGGGATTGCCAATTTTTCCCGTATTCGTTGTTTACACACTTATTATGCTTCTCACTTGGTGAATCAAAATACCATTGGCAATTGGCTCGATAAAGAATATCTTTAATCGTTGATGCCCGTTTGGGTATCATTAATTACTTAGGAGTTAGAGCATGGTAGAGTTGAATGTTATTCGAAAAATTAGTGCGACCCTTGACAGCGTATGGGCAGTATTGGACGACTATGGAAATTTATCTTGGATTCCAGGTGCTGATAACGTTGAAGTGATCGGTGAAGGGGTCGGGATGACAAGGCGTTTACATATGCCTGGTCTTGAGTCACCCATTGATGAGACATTGACGGCTAAAGATGTTGCCAATAAGTCTTTTAGTTATACAATCCCAAAGAATGCGGTTATTCCTTTCGATGACTATAATGCAACAGTCACCGTGACCGGTGATGAAGATTCTGCAACTGTCAATTGGTTTTGTAGTTTTGATGAGGGTGAAGTGCCTGAGGCTGACGCAAAGACGATGATCGAAGGCAGCTATACAATGATGTTAGACGCCTTAGCAGCCAAGCTAGAAGCATAATGAGGTCTCTGTTTAAAGATTTTGCTCTGAGGGGGTTTTACCCTCGCTGAGCCATAGCTTGATGTCTTCCAGAATTAGGCAGAAGCAGGGCACGACTAACAGTGCAATCAATGATGAAGTTAATACTCCAAACGCAAGCGATATTGCAATTGGAGTAAACATCATGGTTGATATTGACTCATTAATTAGCAACGGAATTAACCCAACAAATGTCGTGGCCGAAGTTAATGCGAGTGGCCTAAATCGTGACATTGCAGCACTTACGAGTGCACTATATGGATGGTTTAGCCGACGATTTTCTCGGTTATAAAAATCGACCATAATCAAACTTGCATTCACTGCAACCCCCGACAATGCCATGATGCCTAGTAACGAGAAAAACATCAAATCTTGGCCCATAATAACGTGACCAAACACCGCTCCGCAGGCCCCAAAAGGTATGACACTCATAACAATTAACGGTTGTAAATAAGACTTCAATGGAATCGCCAGCAAGGTATAAATAGCGAACATAGCGATACTTGCGGTGATGATTAAGCTGCCGGCAGCTTCTTGCTTTTCTTCTGCCTCACCAGCAAGATTAATGGCAATGCTGTAGCGGTCGGAAAGTGGTGGCATAATGCGGTTTTCAAGGTCACCAAGCACCTCTTCAGGTGTAATCACGCTTCGATCAACATCCGCTGTCACGCTAATCACTCTTAGCCCATTTATCCTCTTGATATTGGCCATGCCTCTTCCCATTGATGCCTCAGCAACCGATGAAAAAGGGATCTCACTGCCTTCATTCGTGCGTATTTGCATTTGCTCAATATTACTTAAGGACCGTCTTTCTTCCTTTGGGTAGCGAACCATTATTTTAAGATCTTCGCGACCGCGTTGCAGTCGCTGAACTTCCTCGCCATAAAAGGCCTGCCTAACTTGAGTGGCCAAGTCTTGAGCGGTCAAGTTAAGTGAGCGAGCACTGTCTTTAATATTGAGCTGAAGTTCTCGTTTACCACCTTCAAATGAATCGACAATATCCATTACTCCAGGGTAGGCTCTTAATTCATTACTAAGTTCACTCGCTGCTCTTTCTAGCGCTACGATGTCTCTACCACGTAACTCAATTTCAATAGCTTTACCTGAAGAAAAAACTTCAGCAGTAAATGTGAGGTTATCAACTTTTGGAACATTGCCGGTCAGTTCACGCCAACGCTTCACTAAGTCATTAGGTGTTAGACCCTCGTGATTCGAAGGCAGTTCAATTTGCAGTGCAACCTCGGCTTGATGCCCACCACTGGGGTCTGCATCCCCGATGCTTGATCGGCCAAGCTGAATGCCGGCCGAAACCATAGTATCGGTGATGCGAATATCGGAACCTTGTTGATTTAATTCTTGTTCTAATTGACGACCACTTCGAACCAATTGCTGCGCGACAGCCTGAGTATCTTCGACGCTGGTACCAATGGGCATCGACACACTGGCGAATAATCTCTCGCCATCGACAGCAGGAAAAAATTGAAAAATAATCCTGCCGCTAGCCAATAATGCCATAGTAATAATGAGGCAGGCTAAACCAGTTGACGCAACTAAGTAGCGGCGGTTTAGGCACCAATTCAAACTGGGTTTGTAATACAGGTTTGCAAAGCTGAGCAGTGATTGAGTGAGCTTATCTTGTAAGCGAAAAAACCGATTTAATTTTTTTCCATTGCCTTGGTCGAATAAAGATTTTTTCGATAGCTGCATAGGTAAGATCAATTGAGAGGTGACTAGGCTAAAGACCAAAGCTAATATAGCCGTAACCCCAATGAACGAGAAAAATGAACCAATACCGCTTTTTAATGCGATTAAGGGTGTGAACGCGACGATTGATGTCAGTACGCCAAAGATAACCGGAGTCGCCACATCATTGACGCCATTAATAGCCGCTTGCTTGGGGTCTTGGCCAAGTTCTGCGTTGGTATAAATACGTTCTGCAACCACCACGCCCGCATCGACTAAGATACCTAAGATTAATAAGGTGCCAACGACTGAAATCGTACTAATAGTCACGCCCACAAAAGGGAAGGTAATCAATGTGCCCAGTAAGGTGATAGGCAGTCCGACAGCGACCCAAAATGCTAACCTTGGCCTTAAAAATAAGGCTAAAATAATGAGTACTAATACTAAGCCACCTAAACCATTGGTTCCGAGTGCATCGAGTCTGTCGACAAGGTCTTGTGACTCGTCTGACCAAAGAGTGATTCCGACACCGTCAGGCAGTTGGGTCTTGACTTGCTCAAGATAGTCTTTAACACTCGTGGCCACATTTATAACGTCTTCATTGCCTATTCTTTTAACACTGATCATTAATGCTGGCTGACCATTGAAAAGTGCGTTTACATCACTGCTTACGAACCCATCGTTTATGTTTGCAATATCACCGAGTCGCAGTTCAGTCGTGTCGCCACCGCTTATAATTATTATTTCTTCAAGGCTGCGAATGTCTCTTGCTTGAGTGACTGTTCTAATTAAAATCTGGCCGTCCAGTGTGTCGACTGAACCTGCGGGCAGATCAATAGAGTTTTGGCTGATTCGCTGCGCTATATCCCGTAAGTTAAGTCCATAGCGACGTAAGGTGTTTTCTGTGACCTCTACACTAATTTCATAATCTTTGGCGTAGTGAATAAAAACTTGTGAGACTTCTGGTAGATCGGTTAAGCCTAGACGAAGCTTCTCGGTTAAACGTTTCAGTGACATGGGGTCTGTGTCGCCATAAACAAATATCTGCAACACATTAGTGAGTAAAGTCACTAACTGAACAATTGGTTTTTCTGCCTCAGTTGGAAAAGTATTGATGCTATCTATCTTGCTTTTTATTTCATTCAATTTTTGATTTTTGTCGACGCCTTTAATAAGTTCTATTTGGACATTGCAACTGTTTTCGGCAGCCAAGCTGGTGATTTTTTTGATTCCAGGCGTGCCATTAATATTCTCTTCTACGCGAGAGCAAACGGTCTGCTCAACTTCTTCAGGTGAAGCGCCAGGGTAGGGAATAACGACACTAATGAGGTCGATATCAATATTTGGAAACTCTTCTCGATGCAGTTGTGGAAGAGCAATAATGCCGCCTAAGATAAGTGACCACATCAATAGGTTGGTTGCGACTCTATTTTCAATGAACCAAGCTAGAAAGTTTTTCATTTGAGGGCATCCAATGATTGATCCACAGAGGCTGTCATGACCTCCATCCCTTCAAAGATAATTGATGGAGGGCTCGTGCAAATAACGTCGTTATTGTTGAGTCCTTGACCAATGAGAACCGAATCTTGTTTTATTCGGATGATATCTATGTCACGGTAAGTAAGACGATTGTCTTGGTTAACAATCAGTACTTTGTCGTTAATCAGTGCGCTTCTTGGGATCAGCGTAGCGTTAGCGTACGAGCGACCAGCGATTTCGGCAGTAACAAATAAGCCGACTGTTAAAGGGGGTTGTTCGCCAAACTCAGGATTTTTAACGACTGCGACGGCATGAAATAGCCGAGTTTTTGGATCGACTTCGGATTCTATTCGTACTAATTGACCGTCCCATTGATACTCAATACCTCCGTAGGTGCTAGTGATATTGACGTCAATAGACTCTTCGGGATTGAGTGCGCCGCGCATCTGCTTGGGCCAGTTTAAGAAGCCTAGATCATCATTGGATATGGGCAGTCTTACCTCAACAATATCATCGGCATAAAGTGTTGCAATGGACGCCCCAACAGTTAAGTAGCCACCTTCATCGATTGATTCTTGTTGAACTCGGCCTGAAAATGGCGCGGTAATTTCTGTACGCTGAACGTTAAGACTGGCTTGTTCTAGGTTGGCTTCGGTAATCTTAAGTGTCGCTTCTGCACGCTTATACATTTTAAAAGCATCATCAAGTTGGCTGTTACTGACAAGGTTCTTTTTAAATAGTCCCTGTTGCCGTTGATATTCATTTTCATAAATATCAAGATCGACTTGCGCGCGTATTTTCTCAGCGCTAGCTTTATCTCGTTGCAGTTTATAGTCAGCATTTTCAATGCGAATAAGGGGGTCGAACTGTTCAAATTTTCCGCCTGAAATTAATTTGTCGCTAACCCAAGTGACACGGCCGGCGATCTCACTGGCTAAATCTATTTGTTTGTGAGGTTTTACCAGCCCATACGCGGTGATTGATTGGCTTATTGTTGATAGCGTTATTGTTGCTATTTCAACGGTTGGTGGAGTTTTTAATGGTATGACTTTATCTATTTCAGGTTGATAAGATACCAATAGGCTCGACACACCAATCGCCACAACGACGACGGCTGTAGGTGCAAAAAAACGTTTCTTTAAAAGCTGGCTAAATAATGCCATATTGGCCCCTTAATACAAATTGGTCGTTATGTTCAAAAAACGCATTGAATCAGTCACGGTAAGCGGTTTGGATTGTCATTGAATCGAGTGCTAAATTAATCAGAGCCTAGCTTAGAAGTAGCTCTCAAGTAATTGATTGGCATAGTATACTATGCCACTAATTAAACAATAGCTCCGTTACAATATAAATACGCTGGTTTTTACACGTTGGTTTCACCGGTTACTTACGGCTTTTTAAGGTCACGACTTTTTTGCGCCAGTTGTGACATTCAGTGTTGCCTGTGCGTAACCTAATTGCAATTGTGATTCCTCGAGAAATAGCTTCTAATTTGTTGAGGTTTATCGCATCTATTTGATCAGAGAAATTGACCAAATTATCACCCAAAAAACCGTAGCTATGGGTTGGTGACCTTGTTTCACAACTAAGCCGAGTTTAAGGAATATTTTGAAGTAATGAGGAATTTATTGTTGAATATCAATAATGCTAGAATTTGTTTTTTCTTTTATTTGATGGTGGGTCTGCCATTCATCAGTGACGCTTCGGTATTCGATAATGTCTCATCAACACCCGTTGAATCGATGACGGATAAGGCATCGATTGGCTTGAAGCGCGCTGTCGATCTTATCAGTGGCAAAGTGAGCGATGCAAAAGTTGCCGTCACTGCCTTAATTGCAACGCCGTCGCCGCGGACTTATAGTCAAGATCGTGAACCGTGCCTAAATTTTACCAACGAAAAACAAGCTTTTTTTGGTGATCTGCATGTTCACACAAAATATTCACTGGATGCCAGCACTCAGTCAACGCGAACCACTCCTGATCAAGCTTATCGGTTTGCGCAAGGTGAAGCGGTTGGCATACAGCCTTGGCAGGACGGTGAGGCGCTTCGATCTTTACAATTAGAGCGATCGTTAGATTTTGCGATGGTATCCGATCATGCAGAGCTGTTTGGAGAGACTTACATATGCAACACGCCTGAAGCAGAGGGTTATGGGTCTTGGCAGTGTAAAATTTATCGTTATATGCCTCGAGCTGCGTTTTATCTGTTTAATGCTACCGCAACGGTAAGGCAAACTCGACTTGGCTTTTGTGGTGATGACGGTGAGTTGTGTCGACAAGCAGCCAGTGGACCATGGTTGGAAATGCAGGCAGTTGCTGAGCAGCACAATGATAAGAGTGATCGCTGCGAGTTTACTGCGTTCATTGGCTACGAATGGACGGGAGGCACTAAAACAGGCGCCAACTTGCATAGAAACGTTGTGTTTCGTAATGCTAAAGTGCCCACGCTGCCGGTTTCTTGGGTAGATGGTTCGGCACAGTATTTATGGCAAACACTTGAGTCGCAATGCAACGGTACGGATAGTGGCTGCGAGGCCTTAACGATTCCTCACAACTCAAATATTAGCAGTGGCTTTATGTTTAATCTCGACAATGATGGAACTGTTGCGATGTCAGATGAGCACTTTGTTCTGCGAAAAAAATACGAGCCCATTGTTGAAATTATGCAACACAAAGGCGCTTCAGAATGTTTTTACTCGGCTGAATTCGGTAGCGATGAACTTTGCGCATTTGAGTTTTTACCCACGAGTGGTTTTTTTGGTGGAGCACCGACAAAGGCAGGGGATGGTTTTGTTAGAGATGTCTTAAAGGAGGGCTTAATTGCTCAGCAAGCAACCGGCATTAATCCGTTTCAGTTCGGTTTTATTGGTTCTTCCGACACGCATTTGGGTACTCCCGGTGCGGTTGAAGAAAATGTTTTTCTAGGGCACGGTGGCGCTGGTGTGCCAGCGGGTAAGGCGATACCACCCGGACTGCCTGATTACCTTAAATATAACCCGGGGGGGCTAGCCGTGATTTGGGCTGAAGAAAACTCCCGTGATGCGTTATTTGACGCAATGCAGCGGGGTGAGACTTATGCGACCAGTGGTCCGCGTATTGAGACCCGCCTGTTTGGTGGTTGGGATTACAGTGAACAGCTCTGTGAAAGTAATGCCTTTGCCCAGCGAGGCTATAATAAAGGGGTGCCAATGGGTGGTACACTGACAGCGCAACCTGAAACACAAACAAGTCCCGTCTTTGCCGTGTCTGCCCTGCAAGACCCTGGCACTCCTCGGTCGCCGGCGGTAGGCTTGCAACGCATTCAAATGGTCAAAGGCTGGATTGACGCCGATGGGAAAAAGCAAGAACAGGTGTTTGATGTGGCAGGCTCTATAGACAACGGGTCAGAGCTTGATTTAAATAATTGCGAGGTCTCGGGTAAGCAGTCAGCGAGTCTCTGTAGGGTTTGGCAAGACCCTGATTTCCATGCGGACCAGCCTGCATTTTACTACTCGCGCGTATTAGAGAATCCTAGCTGCCGTTGGAGTCAGCGACAGTGTGTGGCTAACGGTGTTGATTGCTCAATTCCGGACACGATAACGGATGGTTTCGAAGGCTGCTGTGCCGTCGAGCACCGACCGGCTATTCAAGAGCGTGCTTGGTCATCGCCAATTTGGTATCAACCGAATTGAGGTTTGATATGTTCACGATTACGTCATTAATTTTAAAAGGGTAAAGACATTATGCGACAATGTGATCAACATTATATTAACGGCCACTGGGTTAAGCCCTTTAGCGAGCGTCGTTTTGAGGTGATTAACCCTGCGACTGAGCAGTCGGCAGGGTCGATTATGATGGCTAATACAGCGGATGTTAATCGGGCAGTAACTGCAGCAAAGTGCGCATTCCCCAGTTACTCGCTCAGTTCAGTCGATGAGCGGATTGCCATGTTTGAAGCAATTTTGGCGGCTTACTTAGCAAGAGTCGACGATATTGCCGCGGCTATCACCTTGGAAATGGGTGCACCCTATGCTTTTCTTTCCAAGCCTCAGCAAGCACCGACCGGTGCTGGGCATTTTGCTACGATGCTTGAGGTATTAAAGACATTTGCTTTTGAATCAGATCATGTCAGTGCCCATGGAGGGACGAACAAAATCGTTCGCGAAGCGATTGGTGTGTGCGCTTTAATCACACCCTGGAATTGGCCAGTCAATCAAATTGCTTGTAAAGTGGCGCCTGCGTTAGCTGCAGGGTGCACTATGGTATTAAAACCAAGTGAAGTGTCGCCATTTTCGGCCCATATCTTTGCCGAAGTCATGGCCGAGGCAGGCGTGCCTGCAGGTGTTTTTAATCTGATCGATGGCGATGGTGCTGAGGCTGGTCAAGCGCTGACCTCGCATGCTGATATTGATATGATCTCATTCACGGGGTCAACACGGGCAGGCAAAGCGATTTCACATGCTGCGGCTGAAGGAATAAAATCCGTTGCGCTTGAATTGGGCGGCAAATCAGCCAACATCTTATTAGAAGATTGCGATTTTACGCAAGAGGTAACTCGCGGTGTTCTACAAATGATGCATAACACGGGTCAAACCTGTACGGCACCGTCGCGAATGTTAGTGCCGGCCTCGCGGTTAGCAGAAGTTGAAGCTATAGCCCGTGCTGCTTGCGAGCAAGTTGTTATTGGTGACCCGCTGGATGAAAAAACAACCCTTGGGCCTCTTTCTAGCTCGATGCAGTACAAGAAAGTCACGGCTTTGATTAAAGCCGGCATTGATGGTGGGGCCAAATTAATTAGTGGTGGCTTGGAACGACCGGCTGACATAGAGGCTGGTTGCTATGTCTTGCCGACTGTATTCAGTGATGTTAGCAATGACATGACCATTGCCCGAGAAGAGATTTTTGGTCCTGTGCTGAGCATCTTGCCTTATAAAGATGAAGCCGAGGCGATTGCCATTGCTAATGATACTGATTACGGACTCGCCGCTTATATCAGTTCAGCTGATCCTGAGCGGGCACGGGTTATTGCTAAGCAGTTGCGCGCAGGTATGGTTAAGATTAACGGCGCTGCCGGGGATCTAAATTTACCTTTCGGTGGTTATAAGCAATCGGGTATTGGTCGTGAGTGGGGCGCCTGGGGTTTAGATGAGTATTTAGAAACTAAGGCCGTGATTGGTTAGCCTTTGTGACAAGATATTATACAACGCGTAAATCATTACCCTATATGATGTAAAACTGTTGACACTACAACCGAGGACTGAATGTGATAACTTCATTTGACGACTACATGATTCACCAAACCCCCGAGGCGGTGATTATTCCTTCACAAAGTGACCGAAACTTTTACGAGCGTCATTGGATGTCGGGCTTCGAGAATACCGGTGATTTATTTTTTGAGATAGGTTTTGGCTTATACCCTAACCGTCATGTGATGGACGGTCATTTCAGCGTAGTGATTGGTAACAAGCAACACGCTTTTCATGTTTCGCG
>DDED01000135.1:22109-24696 GCA_002336035.1 Cellvibrionales bacterium UBA1963 | reverse complement strand
TGGATCGCCGCCGATTGCCAGAAGTCCCGCTTATTCGAGGTCGAGTTCGCTTGTTAGGTAATATTTATATTCCGTTGGGCGATGCCGTGATTTTAGCGGCGGACCAATGGTCTAATCAATGGCCTTTGATCGTACAATGGGTTGATACAGAAAGATTAGCGGTACATTTGGACCGTGAATTTTTTCCTTATACTGTCCGTTTGCAAGCAAACAGCATTGGCGCTCTAGTGGTTGACTGGCCCACCGTTAATGTTAAACCAGAAAAGCATTGGGGTTATGCTTTGCAGTGGTTTTCAATGGCCATTGCGTTATTTGTATTTTGGTTATATTCGTCGATTCGACCCGTGACAGACGACAGCAATGGCTGATACGTGCAGCGTGTATGAGTGAGCCCTATATTATGAAAGGGCGATTTATTTCGTGATGATCAAACCAGCCAAAGCACGTAACGTGTTAGAAAAAATACCCAACAAAGAGATACAGCAATGATCGAAATACAAAACAAGAGCAACACGGTTTGGAAAAACCGCTTTAAATTAATCCTATTATGGATGGTTCCATTTGGGCTTATGATTCTCGCCACAGTGACGTTCAACTTGGTTCAGTCGGGTCAATTATCGGTGGGAAGTAAAAACCAAGGTTATTTAATTCAGCCACCTATACAACTGAGTAAGTTGGCGCTCACTTCCGATAAAGGATCTGATAATATTTGGCTTGGAAAGTGGACTATGGTTGTTCGTGGCGGGGCTGCTTGCGATCAACGTTGCTTAGATCATCTGCTATTGAGCCGTCAAATTCATATTCGGCTGAATAAAGAGGCAAATCGCACTCAGCGGGTTTATCTCAGTGATGCGTCGGCATTGACCCAGCCATTGAGCGATCATTTGGCTGCCGAGCATCATTATCTTACGGTTGCGCACAGTCCTGCGGAGGCATTAGCTGCCCTTGACCAAGCCGTTTTAACCGCCGCTGAATCTCATCAAGGTCAGCCTCAATTTTTTTTAGTTGATCCAGAGGGCTGGGCAATGATGGTTTATACCGACCAGCATGACGGTGCCGCGGTGCTCAAGGACTTGAAATATTTACTCAAGTACAGTGCTGAGCGATAAAAATGAAAAATCAAGGAAAAAGCATTCATAAGCCTGGCTATTGGCTAGCGGTAAGCGGCACGTTATTTGCCATTTTGGTCATCGTATTAGGCGCTTTTACTCGACTGGTGGATGCAGGATTAGGGTGCCCAGACTGGCCTGTTTGTTATGGTCATGTGTTATGGCCAATGGGTGCGGAAGAGGTCGCGATTGCAAACGCTGCCTTTCCTGATACGCCTGTAGAGCATGACAAAACTTGGCCTGAACAAGTGCATCGCTTATTAGCGACCAGTTTAGGGTTGTTCTGTATTGTTTTGGTTGGCCTGGCCTGGCGGCAACGCCGAAAGGGGATAAATGGCCCCGTTAAATTAACGCTGGTCCTTCTTGCGATGGTTATTTTGCAGGGCATGTTTGGTCGATGGACGGTCACCTTGAACCTTTGGCCTCAGGTCGTGACAGCGCATTTGATCGGCGGTTTTACAACGTTGTCATTGCTGTGGCTGTTAACCCTTCGATTGCAAAATCGTTGCTGGCAGTTGACCCCCTCAGCATTCGCTAAAATCCAGCGATTGAAGCCATTATTAATAGTGGCGCTCATCTTAGTGGTGGGACAAATTCTGCTAGGTGGCTGGACATCAACCAATTACGCCGCTTTAGCCTGTCCAGACTTACCCACCTGTCAGGGTGAGTGGTGGCCAAACATGGACTTTTCGAAAGGTTTTAATTTTTCGCAAGACATAGGCCCAAATTACTTGGGTGGATTGATGGAGAATTCTGCTAGAACTGCCATTCACTTTAGTCATAGAATAGGCGCAATGGTTGTCACAATTACTGTTTCATACTTGATTTATCGGCTATTGAGAATAAAGCAAGCAAATGTCTCTCAATGGGCCATGATGTTAGCTATTATATTGATTGTGCAAATTAGCTTAGGTTTGAGCAATGTTTACTGGTCATTACCACTTCCAGTGGCCGTTGCACACAACGCGGTTGGCGCTTTGCTGTTATTAACTTTTGTCGGCTTATGCCATCGATTTTATACTGCGAAAGCGGTCAAAGTGGATTGACTTATTCAAGCATAACGAACTGATTCTTGAATGTTGATATGGAAAAAAAATGACAAACTCTAATACCGTAGAGAAGCAGCTTGGTCAGCCATTGTGGCGTGACTATCTAGAGCTGTGCAAGCCAAATGTGGTTGCCTTAATGGCGCTGACTACGGTTGTCGGTATGCTGTTAGCCGTACCAGGAATGGTGCCCATTGATATCTTATTACTGGGTAACTTAGGTATTGCCCTCTGTGCAGCGTCGGCAGCGGTCATCAATCATGTGGTTGATAAAAAGATAGATCTTTTGATGAAGCGCACTAAAAATCGCCCTGTTGCTCAAGGGCGTCTAAAAGATAGCCATGCACTGTTGTTCAGCGCGGCAATGGGCCTGCTGGGAATGTGGGTGCTTATTTTTTATGTGAATGCTCTCACGGCTTGGTTGGCCTTAGG
>DDED01000135.1:0-21807 GCA_002336035.1 Cellvibrionales bacterium UBA1963 | reverse complement strand
AGCTCTCACGGCTTGGTTGACCTTAGGTTCGCTGATTGGTTATGCCATCATTTACACGTGTTTTTTAAAGCGAGCGACACCTCAGAATATTGTGATAGGCGGCTTAGCCGGTGCAGCCCCGCCGCTGTTGGGCTGGACTGCCGTGACCAATGAGATACATGGTTATGCCTTGCTGTTAGTGCTCATTATTTTTGCATGGACACCGCCACATTTTTGGGCCCTTGCGATCCATCGAAAAGATGATTACGCCAAAGTTGGCATACCCATGCTACCGGTAACCCATGGCGAAAAATACACTCGGTTGCACATTTTGCTTTATACCATCATGCTTTTTGTTGTGTCAGTGCTGCCATTTGCTACCAAGATGTTCGGCATATTGTATCTTATGGGCGCCGTTGTTCTAGGCCTAGGTTTTTTGTATTGGGCCGTGGTGATGGTCGTCAATAAAGACCCAGAAGCGCCAATGCAAACGTTTAAATATTCGATCATTTATTTAATGGCTTTATTTATTATTATGTTGGTTGACCATTATGCTCTCCCGTTAGATGAGCGGCTGAGCCGCACACCTCCGCCGATTGAGATGCAGGCGATTAACTAAGGTTTTAGAAATATATACCCCTTCAAATATTATGTTAAAGGCAGTAATTAGTGACTCAAAGCGAGACTCAAAAGCAGCAACAGGGAATTAAGAAGACGCTTATTGTCATCGGTTGTTTTATTGTGGTGGTGTTTGGCTTGTTTGTTAATCGCCTATCAATGGATCGCATCTTGAGTCCTAAGGAGCTGGTTGCTAACGGTGCAATTATGTTTTCCTCGCCGCGTGAAATTGGCGAGTTTGATCTACTTGATCATAACGAAATGGAATTCACTAAGCTGCAACTGAAAGGTCAATGGAGTTTAGTTTTTTTCGGTTTTACTCATTGCCCTGATATTTGCCCTACTACGTTGGCTATGATGAATAAGCTAGCTGAGTTTTTGGTTGACACTGATTATGCTGTGGACACACAGTTTTTAATGGTTAGCCTTGACCCTGCTCGCGACAAACCTGAAACATTAAAACCGTATGTTGAGTATTTTAATACAGAATTTATTGGTGTAACGGGCGAGTTTTTATCTATTCATCGACTTGTAAAGCAGTTAAACGTTGCTTTTCAGAAAGTGGTTACTAATGCTGAGACGGGCGAATATACCGTTGATCACAGTGGCCATATTGCGCTCATAAACCCTGCCGGCCATTACAATGGTTTTTTTAAGCCCCCGCTTGATGTGGATCGTATGTTGATGACCTATAAGTCTATTCGAGCCAGTGCTCAATAATTTCGCTAATAGAGTCGTTTATACGTTACACCCGTTAGGTCGTTTTAATGTTTAAATCATTATCTCTGACGGTTATTCATCTAGTTATCTTAGTTCTCCTTGTATGCACTAATGCGTTCTTTAGTGAGTTTAGTTTTGCCGCAAAGAGCGTTAACGTTGAACAAGACCCACGTAAACCAATGCTGTCTTTAAAGGTTAGAATTGTGGTTGATGGCGATAGCCTTTACTTATTTGGCCAGCAACGTCAAATAAGACTGTGGGGTGTTGATGCGCCAGAGCGCAATAAACCGGGCTACTGGCCAGCAAGAAGCGCCCTTCATCAATTAGTTGATGACCAGCGTTTATCGTGCTTTCCGAAGGCGCTTGATCGTTACGATCGGATTGTGGCTCGATGCTATTTGAGTCCTGACTCGTCTGGCATGGAAATAAATCGACAATTATTAAAAATGGGGGTAGCAAAAGAGTATTGTTATTTTACCCGCGGTTTTTACGGCTTTTGTGACTAGGCTATCTTCACCGTCGTACGAAAAAAGCTCAAAAAAAGGGGCCCATAGGGCCCAAAGGTATCTTCCTGAGGTACAAGACTAGTAAGAAAAAGATTCTTTCGTTTCGATCAAAATATCCAGCTGATCACGTAACTCTTTGTGAAGGCTATCGATATAGGCTTCGCTGTTACTGGTAATCGTTGATGACGAGCTTCTGTATTGAGACATTGAGGGCAGCGCTACAGGGTAACGATTTAAGGCCAAGTAAAAGGTAGGTTCATAATTGGCAGAAATGCGCTCAGTAATCAGGTTAGAGTCTCCACTCACGTCGGCTGGATTGGCAAGGACTGATCCTGATAGGAGCAGTGTTGCCGCTACATACGAAATGGCAGAGTAAGTTAGTTTTTTCATGGTGTTACTCCTTTCGTTTGTTGATGATGACTCGCTTGTGGCTTGGCATCGATCGGGTTAATAAACTTCGTTGTTTCCATGTTACATATAGTAACACATGTTAAGGATAACGCTAGATCTAAAACCCTTTATTGATCAAAAAATAGTGTAAATAATTGTTAATTTCAGTTGCCATGCTCGTAAGCCAGCTTTATCTTGTTGAAATCTTTAAAATAAAGGTTTCTTTGTGGAGTTATACGGGTAGTGTTACCAATCGGTTCATGGCCAACATTAACAAGGTAACATCTTAGATCGCAGTCATTATTTAGGCGATTAACGGTTGAGATTCAGTGTTGGCTTGCAAGCCACCATTGAATTATGAATCGAGACCCACTGCTGTGATAAACTTGCAAATTAACACTCCGATCAATAAAAAAGGTATTGCCTCGCTTATGGCTTCAATCCAACCGCTTGTTTTGGTAGACGGCTCTTCCTACCTTTACCGCGCTTTTCACGCGTTACCCCCTCTCAAAAACGCTAAAGGGCTGCCTACTGGGGCCATCAAGGGCGTGATAAACATGTTGAGAAGTTTACAAAAAACTTACACTGACAGTGTCATTGTGGTGATATTCGACGCTAAAGGGAAAACGTTTCGAGATGATATGTATCCGGCGTACAAGGCCAACCGATCGGCTATGCCAGAAGACCTTCGCCCACAAGTTGCGCCTATTCATGAAATTGTCAAAGCAATGGGTTTGCCCCTATTGGCCGTAGCTGGGGTTGAAGCCGATGACGTTATTGGCACATTAGCACACCAAGCAAGTGAACAGGCGATTCCAGTGGTGGTCTCGACAGGCGATAAAGATATGGCTCAGCTGGTTAACCCGCATGTCACATTAGTGAATACGATGACCAACACATTAATGGATGAAGCCGGGGTGGTCGAGAAGTTTGGCATCCCTGCAAATCACATAATTGATTACCTCGCGCTAATGGGTGACAAAGTTGACAATATTCCTGGTGTTGCTGGGGTCGGTGAGAAAACAGCGCTCGGATTAATACAAGCTTTAGGCGGGATCGATGAAATTTATCAAAAGTTAGATCAAGTCGCTGATGTACCTGTGCGAGGGGCAAAGAAATTAGCTGAAAAGTTGGTTGCACATGAAGAAGATGCCCGTTTATCGTATCGATTAGCCACGATAAAACTTAACGTCGCATTAGAAGCTGATGCCTTAGAACTCCATCAAGGCGAACTTAGTAAAGCTCAAGATGTTGAGCGTTTGCATGAGCTTTTTACAGAATATGAATTTAAAACATGGATCAAAGAGACGACTAAGAACAATCAAAATATAAAAAAAACAATTGACCAACCAAGTCTATCGACGACGATTGCTAACAATGAAATCACGGTGCAACCAGACAAAAAAGATAATTCAGGACGAGTTAAATCGCAACAAATCGAACGAAAATATGAAACAGTTTATGAGCTAGATCGGCTGCATGCGTGGGTAGAGAAAATATTGGCAAGCAAGCAATTTTCTTTCGATGCTGAAACTACTAGCTTGAATTATATGCAGGCGAGGGTCGTTGGCGTATCGATTAGCACTTCACCTGGTGAAGCCGCTTATATTCCCTTTGGCCATAATTATATCGATGCACCAGATCAGCTAAGTGAAGAGCAGGTTCTTACTGCACTTAAACCTATTCTTGAAAATCCAGACTGTAAAAAAATAGGTCAAAACTTAAAATACGATAAGCATGTCATGGCAAATCATGGGATTCAACTGCAAGGCATTGGCGACGATACTATGCTGATGTCTTACGTATTAAATTCAACGGCTAGCCGACATGATATGGACAGTTTGGCGATACATTATTTGGATGAGACGACCACTAAGTATGAAGATGTTGCGGGCAAGGGTGCCAAGCAGATTACGTTTGATCAAGTTGATCTAGCCATTGCCGGTCCCTATGCGGCAGAAGATGCAGATATTACTTTAAGGCTGCAGAATGAGTTGACACATGCGTTGAACATGGCGCCTAAATTGAAACAATTATACCGTGATATTGAACTACCGTTGCTTGATATTATTTGTCAAGTCGAGCAAACAGGCGCGCTAATTGATGACGCTATTTTGGCGCAACAAAGTCAGGAGTTAACCGCAAGAATAGGCCAATTAGCACAGCAGGCTTATGAGTTAGCCGGTGAAGAATTTAATTTAGCCTCGCCTAAGCAATTACAAACGATCTTATTCGAAAAGTTAAAAATAAAAGTAATTAAGAAAACACCAAAAGGCCAGCCATCGACAGCAGAGCCTGTGCTTCAGGAGTTAGCACTAGATTACCCACTGCCAAAAGTAATTATGGAATATCGCGGCTTAAGCAAATTAAAATCGACGTACACCGATCGTTTACCAGAACAAATTGACCCATCTACTGGTAGGGTGCATACCTCTTATCATCAGGCAGTGACAGCGACAGGTAGGCTGTCATCGTCAGATCCTAATTTACAAAATATTCCTATCAGAACTAACGAGGGAAGACGAGTCAGACAGGCATTTGTCGCACCAGCAGGCAGTTCTATTTTAGCAGCTGATTACTCGCAAATTGAATTGCGTATCATGGCGCATTTATCAGAAGATAAAGGCTTAGTCGATGCGTTTAATGCAGGTTTAGATGTGCATAAAGCCACTGCCGCTGAAGTGTTTGCAGTTGGTCTTGCTGAAGTAAGTCAAGAACAAAGACGTAGAGCCAAAGCCATTAATTTTGGATTGATTTATGGAATGTCGGCGTTTGGCTTAGCCAAGCAATTAGATATTGGCCGACACGATGCGCAAAGTTATATCGACCGTTATTTTGAGCGCTATCCAGGAGTATTAAATTATATGGAAGATACCCGCAGCATTGCTGCGGAGCAAGGTTATGTCGAGACACTTTTTGGTCGTCGTTTATATTTACCTGAAATCAATAGCGGTAATGGTATGCGACGACAAGCCGCTGAACGAACTGCAATTAATGCACCGATGCAAGGCACTGCAGCAGATATTATTAAGCTTGCGATGATAAAAGTCAGTCACTGGCTAAACCACAATGCTGATATAAAAATGATTATGCAGGTCCACGATGAATTGGTGTTTGAAGTGCCAACTGAAAAATTAGATTTTGCGAAAGATAATATTTCTAAGCTAATGTCTACAGCAACAGAGCTTGTTATTCCTTTAGTCGTTGACGTAGGTTGCGGCAAAAATTGGGATGAGGCACACTAATAGATATTATTAAACATCAATATAATTGCTTGCTAAAGGACACCAGCGCTGTATGAGTTTATCTGCGACAGCTGGATTTTGCTCAATAATAGTATCGGAATAACTAACAACTTCCGCAATTAAATCACCGTCCCGTTCGAGGTCGGCCATTTTAAATAAGCTTGCCCCCGATTGTCGGGTTCCTAACACTTGGCCGGGCCCGCGCATTTCAAGATCTTTTTGTGCTAATACAAAACCATCATTAGTGGCGCGCATAATTTCTATTCGCTGCTTACCGTTTTTTGATAAAGGTTTTTGATACATTAATACACAGTGGCTTTGTATCTCACCACGGCCAACTCGACCGCGTAATTGATGCAGTTGCGACAAACCTAATCGTTCTGGATTTTCAATAATCATCAAACTAGCATTGGGGATATTAACACCGACTTCAACAACGGTTGTTGACACTAAAAGCTGGATATTTCCCGCGCTAAAATGTTGCATGATTGTCTGCTTCTGTGCAGGTTTTAAACGGCCATGGATTAAGCCAATCGTGATATTGGGTAATAGCATAGCCAGTTCATTTGCGGTAGTTTCAGCGGCTTGACAATCAAGTTGCTCAGACTCTTCGATTAAAGTGCACACCCAGAACACTTGCCGACCTTGTTGGCAGGCATGATTGACTCGTGCCACAATTTCACTGCGTCTATCATTGCTTAACGCGACAGTTTCTACTGGCGATCGCCCCGGCGGCAATTCATCAATAACTGAATAGTCTAAGTCAGCATAAAAAGTCATCGCTAAAGTACGAGGGATCGGCGTCGCAGTCATGACAAGCTGATGAACACTAAAGTGATCTATACGCTTATTTTTAAGCTTACGTCGCTGGTCAACCCCAAAGCGATGCTGTTCATCAATAACGATTAAACCAAGGTTTTGGTAGTTGACTTGATCTTGAATTAAGGCATGAGTGCCGATAACGATTTGTATTTCACCATTTTCTATAGCCTGCAACCGACGCCTTTTTTCAGCCGCCGGAATTTTGCTAATTAATAATCCCGTTGTTATATTTAAATTATCAAACCATTGAGTAAACGTTTCAAGATGCTGCTCGGCTAATATCTCAGTTGGCGCCATGATAACAACTTGTTGCTGCTGGTTGATAAATTGCAACGCAGCGGTAGCAGCAACTATCGTCTTTCCTGAACCAACATCGCCTTGCAGCAAGCGCATCATTGGTTGAGGTTTTGCAATGTCGATCTTTATTTGTTGTAAGACACGTTGTTGAGCCTTGGTCAAAATGAAAGGCAGGCTAGCAAGAAATTTTTTCTCAATATCAGGATTAGATTTAATGGCAATTGCTGGTGAAGTTACACTGGCTCTTCGCAACAATAAATGTGACAGGCGTTGCGCGACCAATTCTTCAAATGCCAATTGGCGTTGCAGAGGGTGCATTCCGGTAGAAATAAGTTTTAAGTCTATTGTTGCGGGCGGGTAGTGCAATAATTTTAGTGACCCGTAAAGGTCGGTAGTTAAATGTTGTTTTAATTGAGTAATTTTATGGCTTTCAATCAGAGTTTCAACACTGACATTGTTCGTTGCAAGAAAAGCTCCTTCGATATAATTACGCCAGCGCGTCTGGCTAATACCGTCGACTGTAGGGTATACAGCAGTAAGATGCGTTGCATTTGGTAACGGGTCTCCGTGGTTGATTTGCTGATACTCTGGATGGATCATTTCAGGGCCGGTTCGGTTAAGATTTACCTCGCCAAAGCAACGCAGCATCTGGCCTTTAACCATCTGTTTTTTTTGTGCGGCTGAAAAGTGAAAAAAGCGCAGTGTTAATCCGCCGGTTTGATCTTTAATTTTACAGACTAAACTTCGCCGTTTACCGAAAATGATAGTAGACGCAGAGACTTCACCTTCAATGACAACCGATTGTCCTGATTGTAAACTGCCGATGGCTTGTACGCGGGTTCTATCCTGATACCGTAATGGCAAGTGAAACAATAGATCGATAGCCGAGACAATTCCTAATGCATTCAATTTTTCTTTAATGGCGGGCCCAATACCCTTGATTTTAGATAGTGGTATTGGTTTTGGTTGAGCGTAGTTTTGCATGAGAATCTTGGCCAGACGGTTGAATGTATCAGTGTTCGTATTATTTGCCCACAAGGCTTATTGCAATCATAACTGTCTAATAGATAAAGCGAAAGCCTAGCCTTGAATTGATGAAACGGTTGTCTTTTTTCAGAGTCAATTCAGTGGTATTCTTTGGCTATCGTTAAATATTGGTTTAGATTACATCATGAAAAAGTCTGATTCATCTCCTTCTAAAAGGTCAAAAGGAAAGGTATTGCTGGTCGGTTGTGGTGAGCTGGGCGTGCAAACAGCCGGTTTACTTCAGGCCAGCCATTACGATGCAGTAGGTGCAAGAAGGACCGTCCACCATTTACCCGAGAGTTTGCCGGCTTTATGCATTGATATCACCCAGCCAGCAACGCTAAAAGTGTTAAGCGAACAGCAATGGCATGCCGTTATTATCACGCTGACGGCCGACAGCTTTTCGGCCGAGGCCTATCGTAAAACCTATGTTCAGGGTTTACAGAACGTATTGCGGTCAATCTCTGGGCCAATAAACGCTCAAGCAGCGAGTGCGTTGCCATTGTTGTTGTTTGCTTCGTCGACGAGCGTGTATGGCCAAACAGACGGTTCAGATGTCGACGAATACAGCCCTACTTTTCCCCGTGGCTTCTCGGGCCAAACAATGCTTGAAGCTGAAGCTTTGATTGATTTGTACCCTGGTCCGGCTTGCTCCATTCGTTTTGGTGGTATTTATGGTCGTGGTAAAAGTCGTCTAATAGCACGGTTACAGGCCGGCGAGATCTGTCCCAGTCAGCCTACTATGATCAGTAACCGCATTCATCATAACGATTGTTGCCACATTTTCATGCATTTATTGCAACAACATGAAGCAGGCAGGTTGCTTGATGCAAGGTACCTTGCTGTTGATAGCGGCCCAACACCTCTCCATGACGTAATGCAATGGCTGGCAAATCAAAATAAAATACCACTAGAGTCGCTAACAGAGGGTGCGGTAATCGGTCGAGGAGGAAATAAACGCTGCCTCAACAATCGTCTGTTGGCGTCTGGATTTAATTTAACATACCCGACGTTTAAAGAAGGTTTTTCAGACTTCCAATCGTTGTGAAGTCTTTGCACAATAAAATAACAAGGAGATAAGCATGACCGATTCTATCGTGGTTAATACGGCTGTTCTAATGCCGGTATTTGCCTTAATAACATGGAGTTTAATTATTTTTATCCGCATGTACGCAATGCGAATGCCCGCGATGGCTAAGGCGGGGATCGATCCGCAATCCGTTAAGCATCCCACATCGCTTGGCGGTATTTTGCCGAGTAAAGTAGAGGCCTCTTCAGACAATTATAACCACTTGATGGAGCAGCCAACGATATTTTACGCGCTGTGTTTTTATTTAGCGTTGGCAGGTCACGCTGATGCATTGCAAGTGCAATTCGCGTGGGGTTATGTTGGCTTCAGAGTTTTACATTCACTGGTTCAGGTAACCGGCAATAATGTGATGGCTCGCTTTTCTTTATTTACACTTTCAACGGCCGCTTTGATTGCGATGGTCGTTTTTGAGATCATGCAGTTAATGAATTGAATAACGCTCGCCAAATAAAGCGTCAGCAATGGTGTCGGTTAGCGCTTTGGCTACTGCTAGCCGGTCAATTATTAGCAATGACTTATTTGGCTGTTAAGCCAGCGTTGGCGGTAATGACGTTTTCAAACTCCGATAAGTTGCTACATTTTATTGCATACTTTACGCTAATGATTTGGCCATTTTTTTTATTCAAACAGCAGTCTGCTTTTTTAAAGTCTGCGTTAATGGCTTTTATGTACGGCATAATGATTGAATTGATGCAAGCAACGCTGCCCAATCGATTTTGTTCAATGGCCGATATAGCGGCTAATCTAACGGGCATAGTACTGCTTATCACTGTCGTGCAGTGTTCCATTCTGCAGCAAGCCAAGCAATGGTTCCATGTTGACGCTGCAAATCCGTAGCTAATGAACTTTGCCATACAATTAACGGAAAAAAGTCTATAGAATGAGTGGCTTTGCAGTGTAAGCTAGCTTTTTAGTTGCTTGTGACCGTACCCTATGACATTTAAAGCAGATTCAGTCGGCCTAGTTACAGCTAAATCGGTTCATTTTGACGCACCGTTCAAGGTTTCGTGCGGGCGAGAATTACCGAGCCTGGATATCGTCTATGAAACTTATGGCAAGTTAAATAGTGATTGCTCCAATGCAGTACTGGTTTGTCATGCGTTATCGGGTGACCACCATGCCGCAGGCTATCACAGTGAAAGCGACAAAAAACCGGGTTGGTGGGATAATTATATTGGCCCAGGTAAAGCGATTGATACGGATCTATTTTTTGTGGTTAGTTTAAATAATATTGGTGGTTGTGGCGGCAGTACTGGCCCATCTTCAATAAACCCAATGACAAATGAGCCATGGGGCCCTGACTTTCCTGTCCTAAGAGTACGTGATTGGGTTGAAAGTCAGCGACTACTGACAGACTATTTAGGCATTGGGCAATGGGCTGCCGTAATTGGTGGCAGTTTAGGTGGAATGCAGGCCATGCGTTGGTCGCTTGAATACCCAGACAGAATTCAGCATTGCGTGGTCATTGCTTCAGCACTCAAATTAACGGCTCAGAATATTGCCTTTAACAATACTTCTCGAACGGCCATTAGTTCTGATCCTGATTTTCATGATGGCCGTTATTATCAGCATGCTGTAATACCGAAGAGAGGATTAGCGATTGCCCGCATGATTGGTCATATCACGTATTTATCTGACGGAGTGATGGGTGAGAAATTTGGTCGAGAACTTCGCTCGGGCAGTTTTGATCAAGGCTCAGAGTCGGCGGTAGAGTTTCAGGTTGAAAGCTATCTCCATCATCAGGCTGATATATTTTCTCAAATATTTGATGCCAATACTTATATGTTAATGACTAAGGCGTTAGACTATTTTGATTTGGCGCGTGAGTATAATGACAATCCTGTGAGCGCGTTTCGCAATGCCAGCTGTAAATTTTTAGTAGTGTCTTTTTCTAGCGATTGGAGATTTTCGCCGCAGCGTTCAGAAGACATTGTGCAAGCATTAATTGGTGCTGAGCGAGCGGTAACTTACGTTGAAATAGACGCTCCGTTAGGGCATGACTCCTTTTTATTGCCGGTTAAAAGATACAATAAGGTCTTTACTGCGTATATGAGGCAGGTGTTCAATCAACTTGCCTGTGTTGCTGAAAAGTCAGAGGTCAATCAGCATGCGTCATGACTTGATTGCTTTAAAACAATGGATTCAACCTTATTCAAGAGTATTAGATCTGGGTTGTGGTAATGGCACTCTACTTAAAGACTTAGTTGATGAAAAATATATCAGTGGCTTAGGCGTTGAAATTGATGCCGAAAATATCACTGCCTGCGTAAGCAAGGGGCTTAATGTTATAGAGCAAGATATTGATAAGGGCTTAAGTAACTTTTCTGACGACAGTTTTGATACTGTATTATTAACACAGACCTTGCAAGCTGTTCGACGACCAGACTTCGTGTTGCAAGAAATGCTGCGCGTGGGTAAAGAATGTATCATTACGTTCCCTAACTTTGGCCATTGGCAAGTGCGCTGGTATCTACTGTTACGTGGTAAAATGCCTGTCAGCAAAATGATGCCTTATGATTGGTACGATACACCGAATATTCATTTTTGTACGGTGAAAGATTTTGAGAATTTATGCGCAGAACAGGGAATTAAGATTATGCATAGAACGGTTCAGATGTCATTAGTTGGCACTGAAAAAGATCATAGACCAAAATGGTATAATAAAATTTGGCCCAATTTGTTTGGTGCGCATGCGGTTTACCATGTCACTCGATAAACGGACATTCAATTTCAGAAAATGGGCTTTAATAGGCTTGCTGGCTACTAGTATCTCTTGCGTTGCTCTTGCTGAGGGTGAAACCTCGGTAAAAAAAGGCCGTTATGAAGTGCTTTATAGTGTCTTCAATACTACTTTTTTAGAACCTGAAACTGCCAAGGCTATTAACGTAAAACGGGCAAAAAATCTTGCTTTAATCAATATTTCGTTGCGTGAGTACTTAGCTGACGGCAGTAGTATCCCAGTAGGTGCAAAAAAAATAAATGCGACATGGTTTAACTTACTCCATAAAAATAAAATGGTGTTCAGAGAAGTCAAAGAGCCAGATGCAATTTATTATCTAGCTAAATTCAAAATCAGCAATGATAATGAGAAGATTATTATTGAGGCTTATGTTACGCCGGAAGGCAGTTCCGATGAAATAAAAGTTAAGTTTCAACACCATTTTTATCTCAATTGATCAACCTATTTTAAGAAGCAAGATGCCATGACTCTAGAGCAAGTAATTATTGCCAGTGGAAACGCCGGTAAACTAAAAGAATTTGAACAATTATTTTCAAGCAGTCAATTGAAGATAAAGCCACAAAGCGATTTTTCTGTGCCCGAGGCCATTGAAGACGGCTTAAGTTTTATTGAAAATGCGATTATTAAAGCGCGGAATGCAGCAAAACACACGGGCATGGCGGCAATTGCTGATGATTCTGGACTTGAAGTCGATGCATTAAATGGCGCCCCAGGAATTTACTCTGCCCGTTTTGGTGAAGACGAAAACGGAATGCGTACCTGTGATGAAGCCAATAATAGTAAATTACTTCGTTTGCTAGAGGGTAAGCCTGCCAGCGAGCGAATAGCTCGATTTGTTTGCGCCTTAGCCTTTATGCGGCATGAGAATGATCCGTCACCTATGGTCTGTGTTGCTCGTTGGCAAGGTGTGATTTTGACTGAGCAGCGTGGTAATCATGGCTTTGGTTACGACCCATTATTCTTCTTGCCTGAATACGATTGCGCTAGTGCAGAACTCGATCCCACTGTTAAAAACAGCATTAGCCACCGTGGGCAAGCGTTAAAAATGCTTCTTCAACAAATGGATACGCTTGGTTTATTGCCTTGATTGAGCAGCCACCACTGAGTCTGTATATTCATATTCCTTGGTGTATTCGAAAGTGTCCTTATTGCGATTTTAATTCTCACGAACAAAAAAAAGATGTGGCAGTCCTGCCAGAGCAACAGTATCTAGAGGCTTTACTCGCTGATCTTAAAGTTGACCTAAAGCTTGAAGATTCTAACCGTGAAATTCATTCAGTTTTTATTGGCGGCGGCACGCCAAGTTTATTGACGGGCCAATTCTATATTGATTTATTTGATCAGCTTCATGACCAGCTCAATTTTAGCGACAATGCAGAGATCACTATTGAAGCAAATCCTGGTGCAATTGATAGCAAACATTTTGATGGATTCTTAGAGGCAGGTATTAATCGATTGTCGTTAGGCATTCAGAGTTTTTCAGACTACTCACTAAGGCATCTAGGTCGAATTCATGACAGTCAGCAAGCATATAATGCCTTCAACATTGCTCGTTCTTGCGGCTTTAAAAACATTAATATAGATATCATGCATGGCTTGCCTGAGCAGTCCTTTGCAGAAGGCATCGATGACCTTCATCAGGCCATAGACTTATCGCCAGAGCATTTGTCTTGGTACCAACTTACCATTGAAAAAAATACTGTTTTTTTTAAAACCCCGCCTGAACTTCCTGCTGAAAATATTTTAGACGATTTATTTATTGAAGGTTTGTCATTATTAGAGCGTTCACATTATTATCAGTATGAGGTTTCTGCGTTTGCACGCGATCAAAAGCATAGTCGGCATAATAAAAACTATTGGCAGTTTGGTGATTATATTGGCATAGGTGCTGGTGCACATGGAAAAATAACACTGCCTAACCAACAAATTATCAGACGTTGGAAAACCAGGACTCCGGAAGACTATTTGTCCAAGCGGGATAAAATTGCTGGTTCAAAACCGATTGATCGATCGGACATAGCACTTGAATTTATGATGAATCATTTGCGATTAAATGAAGGTTTTTCAGCGCAATTATTTATTAAGCGAACGGGTCTATTATTCTCTGATATTGAGCCTATATTAATAAATTTATTGCAGCAAAAATTATTAGAGAAGCAGCAGTCTTTGTTTCGACCAACCCCGAAGGGCCGATTGTTTTTAAATAATATGATTGCTTATTTTGAAGGCTAACTTTTATTTTGTTGTTTTAAATGCCATGTCCCAGACACCGTGGCCTAAGTTTTTTCCTCTGCGCTCAAACTTTGTTTCTGGCCTGCCAAAATCTTTGGCATTAACGCAGCCATTATGGTCGCCGATATTTGTAAATTGGGGTTGCGCCGCGAGATGTTTCAAGACGTGGTTTGCATAGTGCTCCCAATCAGTTGCGATATGCAATATACCGCCAACCAGTAAGCGGGAGTGCAATAAATGTAGAAATTCAGGTTGTACTAAGCGTCTTTTGTGATGCTTAGTCTTATGCCAAGGGTCTGGAAAGTAAATATTGATCCTGCTGAGACTATGCGGTGCAATATTTTCTTTTAAAATTTCTACCGCATCGCCATCAAAAACGCGAATATTATTGAGCCCATGGCTGTCAACAAGAGATAATAAGCGACCAATGCCTGGGGTGTGTACCTCGACACCAATAAAGTTTTGCTCGGGTTCAGCGATGGCCATTGTTGCTAGTGAGTCTCCCATCCCAAAGCCTATTTCTAGTACCGTCGGGTGGTTGTTATTAAACACTTGGGCCGTATTTATTATGCCTTTGTTTATGGGCAGACCCCATTGCTGTAAGTGGTTGTGTAATCCTTCACGTTGTGCAGCGGTCATTCTGCCATTACGAATGGCAAAACTTTTAATCGGTCGTTGTTTCGTTTGCTCGAAGAGTTCCATAGCTAAAGTTTAAAACTTGCAAAGAGTAACAACAACCAAGCGATCATAAACATGAGCCCGCCTATGGGCGTAACGATACCGATCGGTATACCCATGACGTACCTAATATCACTGATAGCAAGAAAGTATAAAGAGCCTGAAAATAACACTAAGCCCATTGAAAAGAAAATGCCGCTTGCGATGAAGTAACGATTATTACTGTGTTGCATGGCCACTAAACCAACAAATAATAACGCCAGTGCATGCCAGAAATGGTATTGAACCGCTGTCTCATAGGCGTGCATTAAGTCAGGTGTTAGCACTCCACGCAAGGCATGGGCACCAAAGGCACCAATGATCACTGCTAAAAATCCATTCATTGCTGCGAATTGAATGAGTCGCTTGGCCATCAAATAATCCTATTGATAAGGCGGCATGATAGAGCGTGTGATTGACCGCAGTTAAGGCTGAAATAAGTATTAGATTAGAAGAGTACGCTTAAGCAGCCATCGCTAATTTTAATTTTTTTAGAGCATTTTTTTCTAGCTGGCGTATGCGTTCAGCGGAGACTTGAAACTGGTCGGCTAATTCGTGAAGCGTTGCTTTATTCTCTTCATTTAAAAACCGAGCTTGGAGGATAGTTAGGCTACGTTCATCTAGTACTTTCAGCGCGCTGCGCAGTTGGGCAGCTTGTTGAGCATCAAATTGATTGCTTTCAACAGCAAGCGCGGGGTCTTGGCTATGGTCTTCTAAATAATGAGCGGGTGCATAACTGGCGACGTCATCATCAGCATCAGCTGGCGCATCAAATCCCATATCATGGGAACTTAAACGACCTTCCATTTGTTGCACATCTTTAAGATTAACGCCCAGATCATTTGCAATAGCATTAGCCTCGTCATTGCTAAGCCATGAAAGGCTTTTTTTGGCGCCACGCAAGTTGAAGAATAATTTACGTTGCGCTTTAGTCGTGGCAATTTTGACGATACGCCAATTACGCAAAATATACTCATGAATTTCTGCCTTTATCCAATGCACGGCAAAAGAAACAAGGCGAACCCCTTTATTGGGATCAAACCGCTTGACGGCTTTCATTAAGCCGACATTGCCTTCTTGAATAAGATCAGCTAGGCCTAAACCGTAGCCGTTGTAGGATTTAGCGATATGAACCACAAACCGAAGATGTGCCATGACCAATTCACGAGCAGCGTCTAAATCGTCTTCATATGCTAGGCGCTGGCCCAGCGCTTGCTCGCGTTCGAGCGACAGAATATCGAAACCGCTAACCGTCTGGATATAGGCATTGACGTTGCCCCCAGGGGTAAGAATTGGAATGGTTTGAAGTTGCGTATTCATATTGTCACGTTGCTATCAGCTTTGGCTCTTGTGAATAAAGAATCGGCTTTCGCCGATGGTTAGACAGATTATCAATAATTTACGGCACTCGCGTGGTTTTAGTTCACAGCGGCAGCAAACGACACGAATATTTTTAACGGGCTGTGTTTTAGCCTGTTGTGCTGCATTACTAAATATTGAGGGCGAAAATTAATGTTTAAACCCAATGGATCAAAAAATAAACAATACAGGGATGTATTTTAACACCCTTCAGCTTAGAGTACCAATTTTGAAGAAGTTCAATGAAATGAGCAGCTTACTTGAAAAAAAATCTACCTAGGCTCTAAACTTCGAATACGGTGGTCCGCAGCCAGCCAAGCGCCGGTTAATCCAAGGGCGGCACCAACAGCCAAAAGAATTAGGCTGTCGCTAATACCGAGTGTTAATAATGTGATCTCTGCACCATAAGCGGTTATTACTGATTGGACTGCATAAGTGAGCGCATACTCACTTATTTTACTAAGACCTACGGCCAGCAGGGCCGCACCTGAACCAAGCCAGAGGCCAAGGTAAAGGAATGGTCGGCGGATAAATGCATTAGTTGCGCCGATAAGTTTGATCACGATAATTTCTTCGCGTCGACTATCAATAGCCAGCTTGATCGTATTGCCAATCACTAGCATGACGCCAACAGCCAGTAGCACGGTCAGCCCTGTGGCGAGTTGGCTAAAGAGTGACACAATTGCGCTGATCTTTTGAAACCATTGTAAATCCATCATGACGCGATCTACCCCATTGATTAATGTCGCCTTCTGCTTGAGCTGTGTAGCGTCTTCGTTACTGAGCGTTCTGCTGCTAATGTGTAAACTGATTAAGCCGGGAAGTGGGTTATTCGGCAGGCTATCAATCAGTCCAGCGAATCCCTCTCGCTGCTCAAATGATTGCTTTGCCTCGCTGGGTGATATGTAAACAGCCTGACTAATCTCTGGCCAGTCACGCAATTGACTGACTATTGTCTGTGCTCTAGCGGGGCTGACATTATTGGTTAGGTAGAGACTCATTTGGAGAGTATTGCTTTCAGGGCCAAGCAAATGAGAAAGGTTGCGAACCACCAAATTTAAACTGCTTGGTAGCGTAATAGCGATAGCCAGTACGAGCATGGTTATAAAATTAGCCAACGGATGCTTTGCCAATCTGACTAAACTTTCGGTCGCCACTGAGCGATGATGTTGGCGCCAGGCCACAAAGCTTGGCTGTGTTGGGGATAATTGTACCGCTGGCGTTTCGATGTTTGTTGACCCCTTAAGCATCGGCTTGTGCCGCATTGGTGTGTGATTGATCCTGCGTAATAGTTGATTTATTCATCGACGATAATGGCATGCCTGAACCGATCAGTTTTCCTTCGCGCAGCGTGAGCGAGCGGTGGGGCATTCTTGCCAATAGGGCTAAATCATGCGTTGCAATTAAAACCGTGACGCCAACGTCATTGAAGTCTTTAAAAATTTGAATGATTTGCGCGCTTAATTCGGGATCTAAATTACCTGTTGGTTCATCGGCGATCAAAAAAGGAGGTTTATTAACCACAGCTCGGGCAATGCCAACTCGCTGCTGCTCTCCGCCTGATAGCATTTCAGGCAATTGTTTTTCTTTGCTTAATAAATGGACCTTATCAAGCGCGCCGCGGACACGACGACCAATATCACGAGGTGCAAAACCAGCAATAATTAATGGCAAGGCGACATTGTCAAAAACAGTCCGGTCTGAGAGCAATTGGTGATGTTGGTGAACGATACCAAATTTCCGACGCAACTGTGGTATTTGGCGGCGATTAAAGCCATCAATGGGCACGTCGTTAATGAGTATGTGGCCCTCTGTTGGGCGCTCAATAAGCATCATCAATTTAAGCAAGGTGCTTTTACCCGCGCCAGAATGGCCCGTGACGAAGGCCATTTCACCGGTCTTTATTGTGAAGTTCACCTTGTTCAGTGCCAATTGGCCAGAGCGATAGCGTTTAGTAACTTGTTCAAATGAAATCATTAGCCGCCCTCAGGATTGAAAATCGCTTCAACAAAGTCTTGTTGATTGAACGGACGTAAATCATCAATGTTCTCACCCACACCAATAAACCGTATAGGTAAGCCTAATTTTTCACTTATAGCAAAGACTACGCCGCCACGCGCAGTGCCGTCAAGCTTGGTGACCGCTAAACCTGTGACGCCTACCACCCTCTGAAATTCCTCTGCTTGAGTAACAGCGTTTTGGCCCATGGTGGCATCGAGCACTAATAAAACTTCTTGCGGCGCTGATGGGTCGATTTTTTTCATGACTCTAACGACCTTTTTTAATTCTTCCATTAAATTGTCTTTATTGTGTAAGCGGCCGGCTGTATCGGCAATGAGCACGTCGATGTGCTTGGCTTTTGCTGACTGTAAGGCATCAAAAATCACTGAGGCGCTATCAGCACCGCTGTGTTGAGCGACAACTGGCACCTCATTACGCTCACCCCAGACTTGTAATTGTTCGACTGCAGCCGCTCGAAACGTATCTCCGGCGGCCAGCATTACTGACAAGCCTTCACGCTGAAATCGTTTTGCGAGTTTGCCAATAGTAGTGGTTTTCCCTGCTCCATTGACGCCTACAACCAAAATAACAAAGGGGCCGTTTGAGCAGTCAATCGTAAAGGTTTCGTTACTCGGTGTAAGCGTTAAGGCGAGCTCAGCCTTAAGTTGCTGGTAAAGCGAATCTGAATCGAGCAATGAGTGACGTTCAATCGCGTTGGAAAGTTTGGTCATGATGCGTTGTGTTGTATCAATACCAATATCAGCGATTAACAATTGAGTTTCTATTTCCTCCAGCAACTCATCGTCAATTTCTTTTTTCCCAAGCAAGAGTCTGCCTAGACTATCGCCCAACGCTTGACTGGTCCTGGTCAACCGCTGAGCGAGTTTTTGGCGCAGAGTTACTTGACTAGCCGGCTCCGTATTACTCTCAATAGCCGTGCCAGATGAAGGTTTGTCGCCGCGGCGAAGGAATCGCAACATAGGTATTCTCGGTTAATTTAGTATCGATTTATTGATGGCGCTCAGTTATGGTTGATATGCTATCACTAATCGTTAAAATCGATAGCTGAAAACGGTATTTTTCTGAGGTAATTTCAAGCAAATGGTGGGTCAAAAATCGCAACAGCAACAAAGAAGCACTGTTCGAATAATTGGTGGCGATTGGCGAGGTCGAAAATTACCAGTGCTTAATGCGCAGGGTTTACGGCCGACGGCCGATCGCATTCGTGAAACCCTGTTTAATTGGCTAGCCAATGAGCTACCTGGTGCGCGTTGTTTGGATTTATTTGCAGGTAGCGCTAGCTTATCGTTTGAGGCGCTGTCTCGCGGAGCCGCTCATGTAACTGCTGTCGATCATCATGCAATGGCGGTGCAGCTGATGATTAGCGCCGCCGAGGCACTGGGAACGGATAATCTTTGTGCCGTTCATTCAAGCGCCGAGCAGTGGCTTCAGGGCTATATGAAACGGCAGTCAAAAGCGCAATTTGACATTATTTTTCTTGACCCACCTTTTCAGGCGCACTTATTAGAGAAAACTGCCATTGCCTTAGAGCAATCGAAGTGTCTAGCGCCCAACGCGCTTATTTATATTGAGCAGGCTGCAGGGCCTTCGTTAGCTACTTTGCCGGGCCATTGGTGCAATTATCGACAAAAAACAACAGGCAACGTCAGTTATCAGCTATTTTCAGTCAGCGATGGCTAAATTTCAAAGTGTCATTTTGGTTAACTGATTGTGGCGCGAACAAATAATGTTTAAAATTAAGTCCAATTTTATACACTGGAGTTTTATTGTATGGCTAAAGTCGTTTATCCGGGGACTTTTGATCCAATCACTAATGGTCATGTTGATCTGGTTGAAAGAGCCAGCCAATTGTTTGATGGCGTGATACTTGCGGTAGCGGCGAGCAGCAAAAAAAATCCTATGTTTGATTTAAATGAACGGGTCCAAATGGCTGCTGAATCTACTGCCCACATTCCTAATGTGACCGTGCTAGGATTTGATAAGCTGCTGACGCATTTTTTAGAAGATCTTGATGAAACAGTAGTTTTGAGGGGTCTTCGAGCAGTCTCTGATTTTGAGTACGAGTTTCAATTAGCGAATATGAATCGTGCAATTAAACAAGATTTTGAAACGGTGTTTCTCACTCCTGCAGATAATTTAACGTATATCTCTTCTACCTTAGTTAGAGAGATTGCTAGCCTTCATGGTGATGTATCAAAGTTTATTCCTGCTCCAGTATTAAAGGCAATCTTACAAAAAACCGGTGATTAATGAAAAATAAAAGTAACCGAACAAATTGTTTTTTATTGTGTTTGGTGCTCATTGGTCTATTTGGCTGCCAAGCTAGCAACACTCAAAATAGTGGCTTGCTAGCCGCATCAATCAATCAAGCTGAAAAAAACTTACCGCCTGAGCTAAACAGTGCCATTGTTTCTATTGATGCTGCTGATTCAAAGAAAGCCATTGGCGAAAATTTTATGGTGGTTACCGCAAATGCTCATGCCACGGAAGCCGCAAAAAACATTTTATTACAGGGCGGCACAGCTATAGATGCTGCGATAGCGGCGCAATTAGTGTTGGGTTTGGTTGAGCCACAATCGTCAGGTATAGGTGGGGGTGGTTTTTTATTGCATTGGGACGCTCAGCAAAAACTGTTAAAAAGTTATGATGGCCGTGAAACAGCGCCGTTATCGGTGGATGAAAATTTATTTTTTAATCCTCAGCTGGGTCAAGAGGATAAGTTTTTTGACGCAGTTTTAGGCGGTAAAAGTGTTGGCGTACCCGGTTTAATTAAAATGTTGGAGTTGGCCCATCAACAGCATGGCGCATTACCATGGAAGGCGTTATTTAATCCAGCGATTGATTTATCGAATAATGGCTTTGCTGTTTCTGAAAGATTGAATGCTTTATTGCGTCTAGTACCGCTGGTCGATCAACGGACGATCATCAAAAACTACTTTTTTGATGATCAAGGCGTTGCGTTGGCGATTGGCTCGCGGTTAAAAAATCCCGAGTATGCGCGAAGTTTAATGATGATTGCAGAGCAGGGCAGCAGTTATTTCTATCGCGGTGAGCTGAGCAAGAAAATAATCGAGGCAACGGAAAAAGATGATAATGCTGGCTATTTAACAACGAAAGATTTTAGTGGTTATAACGCGGTGCAGCGGGTACCCGTATGCCAAGAAATATTTTCACATAGACTTTGCGGCATGGGCCCTCCTTCGTCGGGGGGAACCACGGTCTTATCGATTCTTTCGATTTTAGAATTACTAACCGATCCTTCATTGGCCGATAGCGGCCAACAACTTGATAACAATCCATTGCTGGCACATTATTTTATTGAGGCTTCCCGCCTCGCTTTTGCTGATCGAAACACTTACTTGGCTGACCCAGATTTCATTTCCGTACCGGTTCAGCAATTATTAGCTGCAGACTACCTTAGTTCACGGGCAAAGCTGATTAACCCAGTTCAAGCTATGGCCATTGCAAAACCTGGCAAGCTAACAAGGCCTCTAGCCCATCGATATATCACACAGGCCAGCCCAGAGTTAGAATCGACTTCTCATCTGAGTATCGTTGATCGTTACGGCAACGCGGTAAGCATGACCAGCAGTATTGAAACAGCTTTTGGATCGCGATTAATGGTTGATGGTTTTTTACTGAATAACCAGCTAACTGATTTCTCATTTACTCCACGCGACGGCAATAAAAGGCTTGTCGCTAATCGAGTACAAGGTGGTAAGCGGCCGCGGAGTTCGATGTCGCCAATGATTATTTTTGATCGTAATAGCCAGCCGATTTTAATTATTGGTTCACCGGGCGGTAAACGAATAATTCCTTATGTTGCCGGTTTTATTTATGAGGTTTTAGGCTTAGGTCGATCGCCTCAAAGTGCTTTGAGTCGTCCGCATATTACCAATATCGGTCGAGGGGTTGAAATTGAGCAGGGCACACCGGCGGCATTAATTGACAGTCTAACTTTGATGGGTCATTCACCAAAAGTCAAATATCAAACCAGTGGCTTGCATATTATTTATCGACAAAAAGGCCAGTGGTTAGGTTTGG
>DDED01000186.1 GCA_002336035.1 Cellvibrionales bacterium UBA1963 | reverse complement strand
CGGCACCATAACCGTTTATGTAATTAATCAAATTAGAATCGTCGGCCTCTATTACATTATTGAACACAACAGAGCGTGGTTCCCGCCGATTCATACCTACTATGCACCGACTCTCATTATAATACTTGTCGCTGGTTTTTTTCTTCTGTGGACTCGTTGGACCATGGAACAGCAAACAAACTTGGCGGCCACGGCCACTGGAAAAACTAACCAGGAAAAAAACGACCATGAATAATCCGGTGTATGGTTACCTTTTTTTGAAAGTGATTTTAGTTTGGTTGTTACTGTCACTGGCCGGTTTTTTTTGGGGCAATGGGTTCGCTTCCATGATGACACCATTTTACGAATACGTCACAGAAGCTGCATCAACCGATTATGTCGCCGCTATTTCAATTGAAGAGAGACAAGAAAACAGTATTGTCCTAGCCGCGACAGCCACTAGAGCAAAATTGATCACGCCTTCACGCTCCCTCCCCGCAGGAACGACAATTTCTTCTGACATCTCTGTTTTACATACCTTAGTGCCATTGGTTATTTTTTTAACCATTATTATCAGTTGGCCAATGAAATCACTGAAGCAGCTTAGTTTGATCGTACTGCTTGCACTGCCCTCCATTTTTTGTATTTCAGCCATCACTGCGCCCATTCAGTTATTGGGCTTATTAGACATGGGCTTTCAAAACGCTGCCCAACAAGCGGGTTTTGTACGTGAGGAATCATTCGCATTAAAGTGGATGGTTTTGACTGAAGGAGGAGGACGCTGGCTGATCCCAGCGCTATTTGGTTTAGCATGCGGAGCTATTAGCGAATCTTTAACCAAGAAATAATTATTTATCGTCCTTGCCTGGATTAACATCTTCGATATCACGGCGGTTTTCAACCTTAATATCGCCACTGACTACTTGCCAAAAATTGCCTATTTGTTTGGCTAAATCGAGGCCCATTGAGCGCTTTGAACTTCTTCCTTCAGCAGGGAAAAAATCTTTAATATCAATCTCTAATATGGCTTCATATTTCTTAATCGTGCGCTTACTGTGAACAAGTAATAATACTTTCCAACCAAAATGATAGCCTACCATCAGCATACCAACGGCTTTTTCAAGTTCTTCTAGGGAGCCTGAAAAATTAGCAACCGCCAAACCCACTTTATCAAAAGCAGCCACTTTCTCTGCATCGGATAACTCCGCTAACGCAGCCAGATTGTGCGCTAATCGAGCAGAGTCAGTCATTGAACAGAACCATCATTCACAGACAGCAAAAGCTGCGCCGAAACCACGAGGATTAGAAGCGTACACCGGTTTTTTCTTGGCTTAAATATGATCAAAAAATACGCCCTTAATTCGGTGCCTTGAACAAGCCCTGACAGCGGATTGTTTATTGCTCTTATAAGTAGTATAGCCAGCTAATGGTCAATACGCAGTTAAATCTAAACGAGTGACCCTCACTCTTTTAAAATTTAGGGCTCAAAAACGCTGACAGCCTTATGTCCAATTGATGATTGCTAAAAGGTGTTACATTAATCTAGCTTGATACAATGTCCACTCTCCCAACAATAAAAGATCATGGACGCTTAATCTAAGCATATTACTTCGCAACCAGCGTTAAATAAATACGGTCGTAGCAAGTAAAAATCACAAAAACACTCAACGACAATCAACCTCAGTCTGCTATTCTAAGCTCTTTGGTAGTCCCACGGGCAAGGAAAATTCGATGGATCCGTTAAACTCTGTTCTGATGTTTTTTGGCGTCATACTGCTGATTGGCAGCTGGATACAAATGATTTTCACTGCCTCTAAGGAGGACTTTACTTGGGGACTGTTCTCTTTCTTTTTACCCCCCTTAGCTTATCTTTATGCATTGACCCAATGGGATAAGGCCAGCGACTCTATCAAAATGGCCATAGGCGGCCTGGTTTTACTATTTTTTGCCTTTAGCTAACCGCCTATTAAGGATAAAGATAATACGCTTTTAATCGATTGAACTCAGACGAAGTTAAGCCAATTTGCTGCTCAAGGTACTCAATATTGGTACCAAATTCTTGTCGAATTGTATCAATCGCAGCCTGTAAATAACTCGCCTTTACTCTTAGAATAACCGCTAACGCTTGGTGATTAAAGTCGCCTTGATGGTCTTTCATGGCTGCGCGAGCCGCATTCACTTTTTCAGAATCAACGGATGAATCTTTGGCTTCTGCAGCGCCATAATTGGCTTGCCAACGCGCAATTTCTCGCTCTATCTTTACGTACTGATTGGTTAATAAATAATCGGCCATGATGTCATCATCTGATACGCCAAGTGCCGATAATAACAATAACCCTCCGAAGCCCGTTCGGTCTTTACCTGCGGAGCAATGAATAATCGATCCCGACTCTGCAGCAGCCAATAATCGATCGAACATTGACCGATAACTCGACTGATGATTGCGCACTAAGTCACGGTTAATGTCCTGCATAAAAGCATCTATCTTCGCTTCATCTATCGCTTTATCTGAAATGGCAGAAAATAAATCAATTGCGCTTCCAGGTGAGATGGGGATGGCCGTAGGCTCTACGTCTTGAGGTAATAAGCTGGGTTGCTTAGTCGCCTCTTCTGGGCGCCTAAAATCGCAAACCGTTTGAATGTTAAGTTGGCTAAGCACAGCAATGTCCCTCCGGCTCATTTCTCCCATATGACCGGTTCGAAATAATTTACTCCACTTCACCTGCCTGCCATCTTGCGTGAAATAACCGCCGTAATCTCTAAAATTTGCCGTCGCTGACATGGCTATGTGGCGACAGGCTATCCGAATCATACTTGAGTCAACCTGATGCTTCTTTTGCACTGATACCACTGGATGAGAAAGCGCGTCAACGTCGCTCCCTGCAACAGTGCTTAAGTAGGAATAAGGCAATGCTAAGTGGGTTGTCTCAGTTAAAGCAATGGCTGGCGCAAATGACTTACCGGCACACCGCTCAAGATAAACGTTATAATTGTCTGGGTCAGTCGATGCTGGATGGGTTATTTTCCAACCATTGTCATCGGCAATAAGTGCCCACCCTTCGTCTAAGCTTTGTTGTTTTTTCATAAGTAGCATCTGCAACCGTTGCGCTGATATTCATCAGTATTATAAAACTAAAAAAGTCGTAGCATAGTAGCAGCACAGAATCGATCGGCAAGTCTAAATGAGACTTTTGAACCGATTTTAAAAAAATGTCATCCGCGATGTTCGGCACAAAAAAAACGCACCGTACTGCAAGCTCGGTGCGTTTCTAAGGTTTGCTAAAATATGGCTTATAGATCGCCAGAACATCACTTATTAGTTGTTATACTTGATGCGCCATTTTGCATATTCACCACTCTGGCGGTGATACTCTTACGTTAGCCCAAATAGACTAGAACGCAAGCCGACAGCGTGTTTTGCAATGAAGCGGCCCTTAAACGCAAGGTTAGCTTAAAAAACACCCTTAATGAGGAGTTAACCGCCAACAATTAGAACGGTATATCATCATCCCAATCATCACCACCGGCAGGTGCCATTGGTGCTTGAGCCTGCTGGACCTGAGGGGCGGCTTGCTGGCCCTGAACGGGCGTCGAAGGCTGGTATGACTGACCACCTTGACCGGCCTGACCCTCGCCCATACCTCGGCTATCAAGCATTTGCATCTCATTGCCAACAATTTCAGTGGTGTAACGATCTTGCCCCTCTTTATCTTGCCATTTTCGCGTTCTTAGCGATCCTTCAACGTACACTTTCGAACCTTTTTTGAGGTATTCGCCAGCAATTTCTCCTAGACGGTTAAAAAATACGACCCGATGCCATTCTGTTCGTTCCTGCTGCTGGCCTGTTTGTTTATCCTTCCAAGACTCACTGGTCGCGATACTGATGTTAGTAATAGCCGCCCCTGCTGCTGAAAAGCGTGTTTCTGGGTCTTGACCACAATTACCGACCAAGATAACTTTATTGATTCCGCGTGCCATGCTGTGCCTCCAAAAATAAACAACTTATATAAGGCACAATATATACGAATCAGGCGCTAAGCTCCACCATATTGGCAGTTGCCCTATCTATATATGCCTATCAAGTATTAATCTCAAAAATTATTTGAAAATAGTGGTACTTAAGAGAGGCATGGCTTTGCTATAGCGCGCACTGATCATTATAATCGATTGTTTGAGCTGGCAATAATATACCCCGCTGCTTAGCGTCCAAATCATAATCGGTCAATTAAGGTTGGTCCCTAGCACGATCATTAGAACCTTAAGGCACCCTTGCCTATGAGCCAGTTTATTTGCGGGGGCGTATAAGCTTCATTAACCCTTTTTTATGAAATCAGTGAGCTCATGGATAAAATTGTTGTACGTGGTGCACGCACCCACAATCTCAAAGCCATTAACATCGAACTGCCTCGCGATAGTTTTATTGTTATCACTGGGCTCTCTGGCTCAGGGAAATCATCGTTAGCGTTTGATACCTTATACGCCGAAGGGCAGCGTCGCTACGTCGAATCATTGTCAACATATGCTCGACAATTTTTATCACTAATGGAAAAGCCCGATGTCGACCATATCGAGGGCTTATCACCTGCAATTTCTATTGAACAGAAATCCACCTCTCATAATCCGCGTTCCACAGTCGGCACGATCACTGAAATCTATGACTATCTGCGATTATTGTATGCGCGAGCTGGTACCCCTCAATGCCCTAATCACCAGCTAAATCTCGAGGCACAAACGGTCAGCCAAATGGTTGATGCTGTTCTCGCGCTGCCTGAAGGCAGTAAAGTTATGTTACTTGCCCCAATTATAAAAGACCGCAAAGGCGAACACTTAAAGCTTTTTGATAAATTAAAACAAGAGGGGTTTGTTAGAGTCAGAGTCGATGGTGAAATACACGATATTGATGAAATTCCTGCGCTGAAAAAAAACAACAAGCACAGCATTGAAGTCGTTGTTGATCGTTTCAAAGTGAGAGGTGATTTACAACAGCGGATCGCCGATTCATTTGAAACCGCATTAGGTTTAGCGGAGGGCGTGGCCAGCGTTGCTTTTATTGATGGGGAAGCAAATGACATGGTCTTTTCGGCCAATTATGCCTGTCCAGATTGTGGTTATAGCTTGAATGAACTTGAACCTCGTTTGTTTTCTTTTAACAACCCTGCAGGAGCTTGCGCCGATTGCGATGGCCTTGGCGTTAAACAATATTTTGATCTTGATCGAGTAGTACAATTTCCTGACTCCAGTCTTGCTGAGGGGGCGATTAGAGGCTGGGATAAACGCAGCGTTTATTATTTTCATATGTTGAAATCCCTTGCAGAACACTTTAACTTTTCTATCGACACACCGTTCAATGAACTGAGCAACAAACAAAAAGACATTATTTTGAACGGCAGTAAAGACGAAGTGGTTTTCTCATACGTCAATGATCGCGGTGATGTATTCAAGCGCACGCATGCCTTTGAGGGAATTATCCCCAACATGGAGCGCCGCTATCGTGAAACCCAATCACAAATGGTACGCGATGAACTAACTAAATTTATCAGTAATCAAGGTTGTCCTGCTTGCTCTGGATCTCGACTACGCCAAAGTGCTCGGCACGTTTTTATTGACGGAAAAAATCTACCGACGATTACTGCCATGCCGGTTGCTGTAGCGCATGATTATTTTAATAAGCTATCGTTACCCGGTAAGCGAGGCAAGATCGCTGACAAAATAATTAAGGAAATTCATCAACGCTTAGAGTTTCTAGTTGATGTGGGCTTGAACTATCTGACTCTCGATCGAAATGCCGACAGCCTTTCAGGCGGAGAAGCACAACGTATTCGTTTGGCCAGTCAAATTGGCGCAGGCTTGGTCGGTGTAATGTATATTTTAGATGAGCCATCCATTGGCCTGCATCAACGTGACAATGAACGACTGCTAAAAACATTGATGCGGCTTCGCGACCTAGGCAATACCGTTATCGTGGTTGAACATGACGAGGATGCCATTCGTCGCGCAGATTATGTGGTCGATATCGGACCTGGAGCAGGCGTGCATGGCGGTGAAATCGTGGCCAAAGGCAGTGTCGATAAAATTATGCGTTCACGCAAATCGATTACCGGCCAATACCTCAGCGGAAAGAAATTTATTGCTGTCCCGAGTCGGCGTCATCCTGTCGATACAGATCAGCAAATACGCTTGACCGGCGCAACAGGCAACAACCTGCAAAATGTTAACATCAATATCCCTCTAGGCTTACTGACCTGCGTTACGGGCGTTTCGGGTTCCGGCAAGTCAACGCTTATCAACGGCACACTCTATCCGGCTGCAGCAACAGCCCTCAATGGCGCTACAACGCTTAAACCGGCTCCCCATATTTCAATTGAAGGGTTAGATCTTTTAGATAAATGTATTGATATCGATCAAAGCCCAATTGGCCGCACGCCCCGGTCTAACCCCGCCACTTATACGGGCATTTTTACGCCCGTTCGCGAATTATTTGCTGGCACTCAAGAAGCGAGAACACGTGGCTATAAACCCGGTCGCTTCAGTTTTAATGTCAAAGGTGGCCGCTGTGAAGCCTGTCAAGGTGACGGCGTTATAAAAGTTGAAATGCATTTTCTGCCCGACGTTTACGTTTCATGCGACATCTGCAAGAGTCAACGCTATAATCGAGAAACCTTAGAAGTCACTTATAAAGGGAAAAATATTTATCAAGTCTTGGACATGACGGCTGAGGATGCACTCGAATTCTTCACGGCTATCCCATCTATTGCTAAGAAGCTACAAACCTTAATTGATGTCGGTTTAACGTACGTCAAACTCGGTCAAGCAGCGACCACCTTATCCGGGGGTGAGGCTCAACGGGTCAAACTCGCCAAAGAGCTGTCTAAGCGGGACACAGGAAAAACATTGTATATTCTTGATGAACCGACCACTGGGCTTCATTTTGCCGATATTCAACAGCTATTGACTGTATTGCACCAGTTACGTGACAGGGGAAATACGATGGTGATCATTGAGCATAATCTTGATGTCATCAAAACCGCCGATTGGATTATCGATCTTGGGCCTGAAGGTGGCAGTGGTGGTGGTCAAATAATTGCGGAGGGGACGCCCGAAGATATCATTACGGTGAAAAAATCGCATACAGCTAAGTTTCTTAAACCGTTACTCAAGAAAAGCCCTGCATAATTTAAAATCAAAATATTAACAGACATAAAAAAACCGAGCTAAGCTCGGTTTTTTTATGTCTGTTATCTACTCGTCATCAAAGTCATCATCAAAGTCTAACTCATCATTTTGAGGGCGATCAACCAGTTCAACGTAAGCCATAGGCGCTTTATCACCCGTTCTATAACCGCATTTCAAAATACGAATATATCCACCCGGACGACTATCATAGCGAGGGCCAAGTTCAGAGAACAGTTTACCTACGACGTCTTTGCTCCGCGTTCTATCAAACGCTAAACGTCGATTTGCAACGCTGTCCTGCTTAGACAAGGTGATGAGAGGCTCTGCGAAACGGCGCAGCTCCTTGGCTTTAGGTAAAGTGGTGCGAATCATTTCATGCTCAACTAATGAATTAGTCATGTTACGAAACATCGCTTTACGATGAGACGAATTGCGGTTGAGCTGTCTGCCACTATGACGATGACGCATGGCAAGGTTCCCTATATATTCAAGTTAAATTAAAACGATAAATTTTATCTGCTAATTAAGCAAGTATTTTATCGTCGTTACGTAAACTAGCTGGCGGCCAGTTATCTAAACGAAGACCTAATGAAAGGCCTCTGGATGCCAACACGTCTTTAATTTCAGTTAACGATTTTTTACCCAAGTTAGGTGTTTTCAATAACTCCACTTCGGTACGCTGAACTAAATCACCAATGTAGTAAATATTTTCAGCTTTCAAACAGTTGGCTGAACGGACAGTCAATTCTAAATCATCAACCGGACGTAGCAAGATCGGGTCAATTTCTTCTTCTTGCTGGGCAGGCTCAAGCTCTTTTTCGCCCTCAAGGTCAACAAACACTGCCAGCTGACGCTGCAAAATAGTTGCCGCTCTTCGAATGGCTTCTTCAGAATCAAGCGTGCCGTTTGTCTCTAAATCAATGATTAGCTTATCAAGATCAGTTCGCTGCTCTACTCGCGCACTGTCAACGACATATGACACACGCCTAACGGGGCTATAAGAAGCATCTAGCTGCAAACGGCCAATAGCTTTGGATTCCTCGTCATCAACAGGACGTGAATCAACGGGTTGGTAACCTCGACCCGAGGTCACCGTTAATTTCATGGACAGTGAGCCATTGTCATTAAGATGGGCAATAACGTGTTCAGGGTTTTTTACTTCAACGTCGTGATCAAGTTGAATATCGCCGGCTGTAACAACACCAGGGCCCGTTTTTGACAAGGTCAATACCGTTGTATCACGGTCATTCATTATGACCGAAACACCTTTCAGATTGAGTAATATCTCAATGACGTCTTCTTGAACCCCTTCAATAGCGCTGTACTCATGTAACACGCCATCTATCTCAACGTCACTGATCGCTGACCCGGGCATTGATGACAATAAGATGCGACGTAAAGCATTACCTAATGTGTGGCCGAAACCTCGCTCTAAAGGTTCTAAAGTTATTTTAGCTCGATTTTGACTGAGCTCTTCAATATCAATCTTGTGTGGAGTAAGTAAATCGCTGCCTGCACTTAGCATATCGCTACCTATATTTGATAAAACGTTTCCAGATCGTGGATGTTTTAAGAGTCGAGTTCTATATTAAGAATTCACCCTGCACCAACATTCTCTAATTAGCTTGAATCTTTAATAAAAAAGATGCCGAAAAGTCTAGGTGAGAATGTTCAACACTTGGCCGATGTGACCTGACCAATACATTCACACTTTTTTTACTTTGAGTACAACTCAACTATCAAGCTTTCATTAATTTCTGAGGGTAAATCAGCACGCTCAGGTGAGGACTTATAAGTCCCTTGGAAACTGGCTTCACTGACCTCAATCCAGTCAACATGACCACGCTGCGCGGCCAAAGACATAGCCGATTGAATACGTAGTTGTTTTTTTGCTCTTTCTCTAACTGCAACGATGTCGCCGGCCTGTACCTGATAAGAAGCAATATTCACCACTTTATCATTGACTAAAATAGAACCGTGCGAGACCAATTGACGTGATTCGGCCCGTGTAGCTCCAAAGCCTATGCGGTAAACAACATTATCAAGACGGCCTTCTAGCATTTGCAGAAGATTTTCACCAGTAGCGCCTTTTTGCTTAGCGGCTTTTTTGTAGTAATTACGGAATTGCTTCTCAAGTACGCCATAAAGACGCCTAACTTTTTGCTTTTCACGTAATTGAACACCGTAATCAGACAGACGACCGCGTCTAGCGCCATGTACACCAGGGACGGACTCTGCTTTACATTTACTGTCTAGGGCACGCACACCACTTTTCAAAAATAGATCAGTGCCTTCACGTCGTGCTAACTTACAGGTTGGGCCTAAATATCGAGCCATAATTTTATTCCTGCGATCTGCTACTAAAATTTATCTTTATCTACTCATGATAATAATCACATGAGTAACTTCTATGTTAATACTTAAACTCTTCTTTTCTTTGGTGGACGACAACCGTTATGCGGAATCGGGGTTACGTCTGTAATGCTACTGATGTTGAAGCCGCAGCTATGTAATGCCCTCACCGCAGACTCACGACCAGGACCGGGGCCTTTCACTTCTACATCAAGATTTTGTAAACCGAATTCTTTGGCCGCATTGCCCGCACGCTCCGAAGCGACCTGTGCCGCAAAGGGCGTACTCTTTCGAGAACCACGAAAACCCGATCCACCAGCCGTTGCCCATGAAAGCGCATTCCCTTGCCGATCTGTGATCGTAATAATCGTGTTATTGAATGATGCATGGATATGTGCGATGCCATCTGCAACAGTCTTCTTGATTTTTTTACGCGTACCTTGTGAGCCCGGTTTTGCCATTTGTCTAACTTCCTAGCTTATTCGCTATCAATCGTTATCAAAGAATTGATCTATTTACGGATCGGTTTACGAGGCCCTTTTCGGGTCCGTGCATTTGTTTTGGTGCGCTGCCCACGCAGTGGTAAGCTTCGTCGGTGACGGAGTCCTCGGTAACAACCAAGGTCAAGCAAGCGCTTGATATTCATAGAGACTTCTCTACGCAAATCACCTTCTACTGATAACTTAGTCACTTCATTACGCAAGTTATCAAGCTCTCCCTCTGTGAGAGCGCTAATTTTTACCGCAGGATCAATACCCACCGTTTGGCAGAGTTGTTCTGCTGATGTTCTTCCAACCCCATAGATATAGGTCAGTGCTATCACAGTGTGTTTATGGTCAGGAATGTTGACTCCGGCTATACGGGCCATTAAAAAATCTCCAAATTTTAGCTATTAACTAGCAGTAAAAACAATCTCAACGTCATGCAACAAATCGTAAGAATAAATTTTAAAAATAAGCTTTAAAAACAGTAACTTAAAAAATTTCTACACAACAAAATATAACTATCAACGTAATCGCATCAGTCAAAAAAGGCGCGGTAGCATACCGCTATAAGTCAATAAAATCAAATCTCTTTAATTTCGACTACCCTTGGCGCTGCTTGTGCCTTGGCTCGGCCTTACAAATAACTCTGACTGAACCGTTTCTGCGAATTATTTTGCAGTTGCGACAGATCTTTTTAACCGATGCTCTGACTTTCATAACATTACTCCACATTTTTCCAGATGCCGTTAACCACGCACCTGCTTATCTCTATATTTATCTGGGGGCTAAGCCGCTGCCACCAAAATTCTTCAAGTTTGCCTTTTTCATCACTGAGTCATACTGATGCGACATTAAATGAGATTGGACCTGCGACATAAAGTCCATCACCACCACGACAACAATTAATAATGATGTTCCACCAAGGTAAAAAGGCACATTAGCAAACACTTGCAAAAACTGTGGCAATAAACATATACCAGCCATATACAGCGAACCAAACATAGTTAATCGTGTTAATACGCCATCAATGTATTCAGCTGATTTTTTCCCTGGTCGAATACCCGGAATAAATGCACCTGAACGCTTTAAATTATCAGCTACTTCGTCAGGGTTAAACATTAACGCAGTATAAAAAAAGCAGAAAAATATAATAAACCCAGTGAACAATAAAACATTTAATGGTTGGCCTGGACTAATGTATAAGGCCAACTCTTGCAACCACTCAGAACCATCAGACGACTGGCCAAACCATTGCGCGATTGAAGCGGGAAACAATAAAATACTCGAGGCAAAAATAGCAGGTATCACACCAGCCATATTGACCTTTAATGGCAAATGACTGGTTTGGGCTGCAAACATTTTTTTACCTTGCTGCCGTTTAGCGTAATTAACGGTGATTCTTCGCTGACCACGCTCAATTCTTACAATAAAGAATATTAGTGCTACCGCCAAAAAGAGAACGCCAAGCAATAAAAGTAAGTTTAATTCGCCCTGCCTAGCCTGCTCAAGAGACTGAACAACTGCACCAGGTAATCCCGCAACGATACCTGCAAAGATAAGTAGACTGATACCATTACCAATACCTCGTTCGGTAACTTGCTCACCCAACCACATCATAAAGACGGCGCCAGTCACTAGCGAAATCACCGCAGGCAGATAGAAACTCACACCTGACACATAAGACAAACCCTGATTAGCAAGACCAGCTGACATTCCAGAGGCCTGAATCAAAGCAAGAGCAACAGTTAAGTAGCGAGTATATTGGGTTATTTTTCTCCGCCCAGGCTCCCCCTCTTTTTTAAGTTGGCTCAAAGTATCACTGACCGACCCCATTAACTGCATAATAATTGAAGCAGATATATAAGGCATGATACCTAAAGCCAGTATGCTCATTCGTTCAAGAGCACCACCCGAGAACATATTAAACATATCCAATATAGTGCCTTCACTTCGATTGAACATGTCAGCTAAACTGTTTGGATTGATACCAGGTACAGGAATGTGCGTACCAATACGATAAATAATGATCGCCAATAAGACAAAACGGAGCCGAGCCCATAACTCGCCAAGTCCTGATTGCTTATTCGGTGATAATTGTGGCTTCGCCATAATCTACTGTGTTTATCGTTGAGTTATCATTAATGTTTTAAGGCAATACTGACCCTACTGAGTTAATCTTCTACTTTTCCACCTGCAGCTTCAATTGCCGCACGTGCACCGGCTGATACGCGAAGACCTTTCACCGTAACCGCTTTATTAATTTCGCCTTGCAAAAAGACTTTCACCTGAAGAATATTATTATTAACCAGGCCAGCTGACTTTATAGCAGCTAAATCGATGATATCGGCTTTAATGTTAGCCAGCTCACCAACTCGTATTTGATCGCTGACGCGGCCAATACGTGAAGTAAAACCATACTTGGGTAACCGCTTTTGTAAGGGCATTTGTCCGCCCTCAAAACCAGGCCTGACACTTCCGCCAGATCGTGACTTTTGACCCTTATGACCACGGCCACAAGTCTTACCTAAGCCACTGCCAATTCCTCTACCAACACGTCGAGCACGATGCTTATGACCATCTGCCGGTTTAATAGTATTTAAACGCATAGAATCGCTCATTTTTCTGCTTCCTGAACACTGACCATATAATGAACACGATTGATCATGCCGCGATTCGAAGGGGTATCTTCAACCGTGACAACATGGTTGATACGTCGCAAACCTAACCCCATAAGGCACGATTTGTGTGCTTTTATTCGGCCAGCACTGCTGCGAATTTGTTTAACTGTAATTGTTTTACCAGCTGCCATGAGTCTTAACTCCGATCACGCATATATTGGGATAGCTAAAGTAAACTATGCCGTCACTTCTTCAATGGATTTACCACGCTTATCAGCCACTTGCCCAGGTGAGCGCATGTTGGATAAACCTTTAATCGTTGCACGTACAACATTCACCGGATTCGTTGATCCGTAGCATTTTGCGAGCACATTAGTCACACCGGCCACTTCTAAAACAGCACGCATTGCTCCACCGGCTATAACACCCGTACCTTCAGAAGCAGGCTGCATGTATACTTTTGAAGCACCGTGTGCCGCTTTAACAGGATACTGCAAAGTACCGGAGGTGATTTCAACAGTCACCATATTACGACGAGCCGCTTCCATTGCTTTCTGAATAGCTACGGGCACCTCGCGAGCCTTACCTCGACCAAAACCGACTTTGCCGTTTCCGTCGCCGACGACCGTTAAGGCAGTAAAACCAAATATACGGCCACCTTTAACTACCTTGGCGACACGGTTAACTTGAACCAGCTTTTCCTGAAGGCCTTCTTCGTTGTCTTTATTTTGATCATTAAACGCCATAACGCTACCCTAGAATTTCAAACCTGCTTCACGCGCGGCATCAGCCAACGCTCTTACTCGACCGTGATATTTATAACCACTTCGATCGAACGATACTTCACTCACGCCTACTGCTTTAGCGCGCTCTGCAATCAATGCTCCGACTGCTTTTGCTGCGTCGACATTGCCAGTATTACCGCTGCGTAAACTGGCGTCCAAAGTCGAGGCAGTTGCCAAAATCTGGTCTCCAGCTGCAGAAATAACCTGCGCATATATGTGTCTTGGCGTGCGATTAACACTCAATCGCTCAGCACCCAATTCACGCATCTTTACTCGACTACGACGACCACGTCGTATTCTGGCATTTTTTTTATCACTCATCTTAAAACCTATGCGATTAACAATTATTTCTTCTTAGCTTCTTTACGACGAACGTATTCGTCAGCATAACGAACGCCTTTGCCTTTATAGGGCTCTGGCGGTCTAAAAGCACGTATCTCAGCAGCAACTTGACCGACCAACTGCTTGTCTATTCCTTTAATCACCACTTCAGTTTGACTGGGTGTCTCAGCAGTTACTCCCTCTGGCAAAACATAATCAACAGGGTGAGAGAAACCTAAAGTGAGGTTCAAAGAATTGCCTGCTGCTTTAGCTCGATAACCAACACCGTTAAGTAATAGTTTTTTCTCGAACCCTTTTTCAACGCCAACTACCATGTTATTAACTAAGGAACGAAAAGTGCCTGATAACGCACGAGACTCTTTGCTGCTGTTTCGAGCGGCGAAGGTGATTTCTCCATCACCAAGGTTAACCTCAACCAAGCTGTGAATCGACAGATCGAGCGTGCCCATACCGCCTTTAACAGAAAGGCTTTTATCATCAAGCTTCACTTCAACCCCCGAAGGAACTGAGACGGGATTATTTGCTACTCGAGACATATCTAATTACCTAAATTTCACAACAAAACTGTGTTGGAGAACAAAATTTCTAATCAGCAGTGAGTACTACAATCACTCACTACCAAGTAAGAACATTAAAATACTGTGCAAAGAACCTCACCACCAACACCTGCCGTGCGCGCTTGGCTGTCTGTCATCAAACCTTTACTAGTAGAAACAATAGCAACACCTAAACCACCACGAACTTTTGGCAAATCTGTACTGCCTTTATATGAACGAAGACCGGGTCGGCTTTTTCGATTTATTTCTTCTATTACTGGTCGGCCTTCATGGTATTTAAGACCGATTGACAATTCAGCTTTGGCCCCCACGGTATTGACATCAACCGTTGAAACAAAGCCTTCGCTCATCAAAACGTTAGCAATGGCAACCTTTGTTTTAGACGAGGGCATACTAACGAAAGTTTTTGCAGCCATTTGACCATTGCGAATTCTGGCTAGCATATCGGCGATCGGATCTTGCATACTCATAATCTTTCTCCGGCACAGACCACATTTAACGCGGGGTATGCCACATATTTAATTTAAAAATTACCAACTAGCTTTGACTAAACCTGGCACATAACCATTCATTGCAGCTTCTCTTAGCTTATTTCGACATAAGCCAAACTTACGATAGACACCGTGCGGTCTTCCAGTAACCTGGCAGCGACGACGTTGGCGACTGCTACTGGCATTTCTTGGCTGCTTTTGTAGCGCCATTTGAGCATCCCAACGATCTTCATCGCTAGCATTTTGATCCAATATAATCGATTTCAAAGCGGCACGTTTAGCTGCGAATTTAGCAACTGTTTTTGTCCGTTTCTTTTCTCGTTGTATCATTGACTGCTTAGCCATCAACCATGCCTCTAAAATATTTTATGTTTTCTAAAATGTTAGCTTTAAGACCGAAAAGGGAAGTTAAAAGCAGATAATAATGCCCTGCCCTGATCGTCAGTTTTTGCAGTTGTTGTAATAGCAATATCCAAACCGCGAATCGTATCAATCTTGTCGTATTCAATTTCTGGGAAGATAATCTGTTCATTTACACCCATTGAATAATTACCACGTCCGTCGAACGATTTGGCGTTCAGGCCACGGAAATCTCTAATTCTAGGAATAGAAATAGCAATTAAGCGATCTAGGAATTCGTACATCCGCTCACGTCTCAAGGTGACTTTACAGCCTATCGGCCAGTCTTCTCTCACCTTAAAACCCGCAATTGATTTACGAGCACGAGTGACTATGACCTTTTGGCCAGAAATTTGCTCTAAATTACTAACGGCATGCTCTAAAACTTTCTTATCCCCTAACGCCTCACCTACACCCATATTAAGAGTGATTTTAGTAATGCGCGGAACTTCCATAACATTATCGAGACCAAGCTCTGCCTTCAACTTGGGCACCAACTCAGTATTGTATAACTCTTTTAATCTAGCCATTTTTACGCCTAAACCTAATTAATCAATTCGTTATTTGATTTAAAAAATCGTACTTTTTTACCGTCATCAATACGGAAGCCTACACGGTCAGCTTTACTGGTTGCTGTATTATAAATTGCAATGTTAGAACCCTGTAATGGTGCTTCTTTTTCAATAATTCCGCCAGCGACACCTGCTTGTGGATTCGGCTTAGTGTGCTTCTTAATCATGTTAACACCCGTCACCAATACACGGCCATCATCCATCACCTTAGTCACTTTACCGCGCTTGCCCTTATCCTTACCGGCTAGAACAATAACTTCATCTTCGCTTTTTATCTTTTTCATAACTTTCTATCTTCGTATGTATTCGTGAAATGCCACTTAATCTCATAGCTTTGGAAAAAAGAGCTATAAAACCTCGGGGGCCAAAGAGATTATTTTCATGAACTTCTCACTTCTCAGTTCACGGGTAACGGGTCCAAAAATACGAGTACCAATGGGTGCCATTGCCTGATTCAACAAAACAGCTGCGTTATCGTCAAATCGGATGACTGAACCGTCTGGGCGTCTTACACCTTTCTTAGTTCTTACCACAACCGCATTCATAACCTGACCTTTTTTAACTTTACCGCGAGGTATTGCCTCTTTTACAGTAACCTTAATAATGTCTCCTACACGTGCATAGCGACGATGAGAACCGCCTAAAACCTTGATGCACATCACTCGACGAGCACCACTGTTATCAGCAACCTCTAAATAACTTTCTGTTTGAATCATCGCCTTACTCCGAAACCTATAACGCCTCTAACTAAATCTATAGAAGCTAACTAATATGCTTTACTATTTAAACCTGGGCAGCTTTTTCAACGATCGATTGCAACATCCACGTTTTTGTTTTTGACAAAGGCCGTGACTCAATAATTGCCACCACGTCGCCTTCATTACACTCATTATTTTCATCATGCACATGCAGCTTAGAAGAACGGGTTATGTACTTGCCGTAAAGCTCATGCTTCACTCTTCGCTCAACCAATACAGTGATTGTTTTATTCATCTTATCACTGACAACTCGGCCAGTGATTGTGCGTATGCTATTCTCTTGATCCGCCATTACTTAAGCCTTCTTCTGTTCGTTCAATACAGTCTTAATGCGTGCGATATCACGCTGGTTCATTTGCAGCAGATGCGTCTGAGTCAATTGACCCGTTGCCTTACGAGTGCGCAACCGAAATTGCTCTTCTAATAAAGCATTTAACTGCTGGCCTAATTCTTCAGCTGACTTTTCTCTTAACTCTGATGCTTTCATTACATTACCGTCCGCTTAACAAAAGTTGTTGGTAGCGGGAGTTTAGCCGCTGCAAGCGCAAACGCCTCACGCGCCAATTCTTCAGAGACACCTTCAACTTCATAAAGTACTTTACCAGGCAGCACCTGAGCCACCCAATATTCAACGTTACCTTTACCCTTACCTTGACGAACTTCTAAAGGCTTCTGAGTAATCGGTTTGTCAGGAAATACGCGGATCCAAATTTTACCGCCACGTTTAATGTGACGAGTCATCGCTCTTCGCGCAGCTTCTATCTGCCTCGCCGTGATTCTGCCTCGACCAGTCGACTTCAAGCCAAACTCGCCAAAACTCACTTTACTGCCGCGATGGGCTAGACCACGGTTGCGCCCCTTTTGAACTTTGCGGAACTTTGTACGTTTAGGTTGTAACATCAGTCTTAACTCTTATTCCGAATTCTATTAGTTAGTGCCCGCTGATTTCTCAGCTACAGCAGGCGTATCAAGTACTTCACCTTTAAAGATCCATACTTTGATTCCAAGGATCCCATAAGTGGTCAACGCTTCATAAGTAGCGTAATCAATATCGGCTCGCAAGGTATGAAGCGGCACTCGACCTTCTCGATACCATTCACTTCGAGCGATTTCGGCACCGCCTAGACGACCACCGACTTGCACTTTAATACCTTCTGCTCCAGCGCGCATAGCATTCTGAACGACACGTTTCATCGCACGTCTAAACATCACCCTGCGCTCCAGTTGACCTGAAACATTTTGAGCTACCAACTTAGCATCTAAATCGGGTTTACGAATTTCTTCAATATTAATAGTCACTGGCACACCCAATCGAGCAGTCAGATCCTGGCGCAGCTTATCAACATCTTCACCTTTTTTACCAATAACAATGCCGGGCCGAGCCGTATGGATTGTTATTCGGGCAGTCTGTGCAGGACGCTCAATAACAATCTTGCTTACAGATGCATTCTTAAGCTTATTTTCTATGTATTCGCGAATTTTAAGATCTGCAACTAATCGCTCTGCGTAATCTTTACTTTCAGCGTACCAAATAGATGAATGCTGTTTGGTTATACCTAAGCGAATGCCTGTTGGGTGAACTTTTTGACCCATATGGTCTACTCCTAACTTACTGCTTTAATCAGCAACATTTACTGTTATATGACAAGAGCGCTTTAAAATACGATCTGCTCTACCTTTAGCACGCGGCTTAAGACGCTTTAATGTCCTGCCCTCGTTGACAAAAATACTGGAGACTTTCAATTCGTCAACATCAGCACCTTCGTTATGTTCTGCATTTGCAATTGCAGAGTTAAGCAACTTAAGAACAAGATCAGCTGCTTTTTTATTGCTGAAAGTTAAAATATCCAAAGCCTCTTCAGCGCTTTTGCCTCGAATTTGATCGGCAACTAATCGAGCTTTTTGAGCCGATATCGTCGCGCCTGATAATTTAGCTGAAACTTCCATCAATCTAACCCCTAACGTGCAAGCTTAACGCTTGGCTTTCTTATCTGCGACATGACCACGGTAAGTTCTGGTCGGTGAAAATTCGCCCAACTTATGCCCAACCATGTCTTCGGTTATAAACACCGGTACGTGTTGACGACCATTATGAACGGCAATCGTTAAGCCAACCATATCCGGTGAGACCATTGAGCGTCGAGACCAAGTTTTAATTGGTCGCTTTTCATTTTTCTCAACGGCTTGCTCGACCTTCTTCATTAAATGAAGATCGATAAATGGACCTTTTTTAAGTGAACGTGGCACGCTTCTTTCCTCTTAACGCTTATTTAGCTTTGCGACGAACGATTAGATCGTTAGTGCGCTTATTTTTACGGGTTTTATACCCTTTAGTTGGCATTCCCCACGGCGACACAGGATGACGACCACCTGATGTACGACCTTCACCACCACCATG
>DDED01000048.1 GCA_002336035.1 Cellvibrionales bacterium UBA1963 | reverse complement strand
GATGTACGCTTGTCTGGGTAAGTCGTCATTAGTGAATAATCTCTGCGTCGTTAAAGCGGGCAAACTAAAGCGTGGGACAGATTGTCCGACTAAGGCAGAGGGAAGCATACTAGGGTCATAATTGCCACTCACTATGCGAGTTTCAAGACGAAAAAAAACCGCAGCGATGACTATGAAGATCATTAAAGGACCAAATAGTTTTAATCGTGATGACAAGGTTTTGACTCCCGCTAGTGATTGCGAAGCGTTGTTAACGGACGAGTTTCGATCGCTTTTCTTTTTCGGGCATAGCGTTTATCAAAAACAGCTAATACTGCGCCAATGGCAACGAAAAGTGCACCTAGCCAAATACAGCGAACGAACGGTTTAATATGCACTCTTACCGCCCAAGTCCCTGGCTCTAACTGTTCGCCTAAAGCAATATAGAGATCTCGTGTGAGCGATGCATCAATTCCCGCTTCCGTCATTACATTACGAGAAGCACGGTAAAAGCGCTTCTCAGGATAGAGGGTTGTAATCAAGTGTGAGCCAGTGTCAGTTACGTTGTGATAAACGTCAACGACTGCCCTCGTCGCGTCATAATTAGCGGCCTTAACTGTCTCAATCCCGCGCAATTGATAACGATAAGAATGAATAGCAACGCTGTCATTAACCCCCATTCTTACGTCTTTTTGTGCTTCATAAATTGAAGTAAGACCAATACCAAAAACCATAACGGCTAGCCCAGTATGAGCAATCACCATGCCATAATAAGAAAGACTTAATTGGGCGAAAGCCTGCAATGTCATATCGTTTGCTGTAAGTCTTGATAATGCATGCGCAAAAGTCGTCAGTATCAACCATAGGCTCAAGCCAACAATCAGCAGCGCAAAGTAATTAAAATCAACAGAATATTGATGGCTAAGCCAACGAATGACCGATAAAGAAAGGATAACCGCTAGCGCTAAACAAATAGACCAAGATCGAAATTGACTTTTTAATACCGATAACTTTTTCCATGAAATAAAAGGCGCAAAGCCCATAACAAAGACCATCAACAAACCTAAAGGGACAAACATCGCGTTAAAATAAGGAGCGCCAACTGAGTAACTGCCTAAATCTAAAGCCGTACTGATCAAAGGGAATAAAGTACCTAATAAAACCACCGTGAGTGCTACTGAAAAAAACACATTGTTGATCAATAAAAAATTCTCTCTCGAGACAAGCGCATAGGGGGTGCCACCTTTCATTACTGGTGCTCTTATGGCGTACAACAATAACGATCCACCTATTACCACAAACAAAAACGCTAAGATGAACAGACCGCGTTCAGGATCACTGGCAAAGGCATGAACAGAAACTAATATGCCTGAACGGACAAGAAATGTTCCCAATAAGCTCAACGAGAACGCTAACAGTGCCAAAAGAATTGTCCAACTCTTAAACACACCGCGCTTTTCTGTCGCCGATAAAGAGTGGACTAATGCAGCACCCGCTAACCATGGCATCAGTGACGCATTCTCGACAGGGTCCCAAAACCACCAACCGCCCCAACCGAGCTCATAATAAGCCCACCAACTGCCTAGCGCTATACCTACCGTTAAAAACGCCCAGGCTATGTTTGTCCATGGCCTTGTCCAACGCGCCCAATCGGCGTCGAAACGACCCTCTAATAACGCAGCTATTGCAAAAGCAAAGGCAACTGAAAACCCAACATAGCCAATATAAAGCATCGGTGGATGTATGATTAATCCAATATCTTGCAGTAGCGGATTGAGATCATTCCCTTCCACCGCCGTCATCAACATCGAGCGCTCAAAGGGGTTAGAAGTGAAAATAATAAAGGCCAAAAAGCCGACACTGATCATGGCTAAAACAGACAATACCCTGGCTTTCATCACTAAAGGTATTGAACGACTGGCCACTGCGACGGCTAAGGTCCAAGACGCCAAAATGAAAACCCACAGCAATAACGAGCCCTCATGATTACCCCATACAGCGCTAAACTTAAAATACCAAGGCAAGGCTGTGTTCGAATGAAGGGCCACTAAATTCACACTGAAGTCGCTTATCAAAAAGCTGTGGGTCAGTGAAATAAATGCAAATAACAACAACAACCACAACATCCCCGCAAGCTTTGAGGCGTATTGCATCCAAAGAAAGTTGTTGGTGGCGACGCCCATCAAAGGGACAATAGCCATGACAACCGCCATAGGTAGACATAACAATAAAGCGAAGTGGCCAAATTCAGGAATCAAAATAAAATCCAGTGATGTGATGCATATGCGTTAATAAAAAGCGGTTAATTTAGTCAACAAGTTAACCGCCGACGCTACATATTTTAATTGCCCGGTCGAGCCGAAGACAATGTCGCACTCTCCAGCGCGGCCGCAACTTCTGGCGGCATGTAATTTTCATCGTGCTTAGCAAGCACTTGACCCGCAAAAAAAATGCCGCTTTCAGATAAAAAGCCAGTCACAACCGTCCCGGCGTTTTCAGCAAACATATCAGGAAGGATGCCGGTGTATTCAACCACCACATTCGCAGCAAAGTCAGTGATGATAAAGTTAACGGTCAAAGAATTTGCTTGTCGTTTCAAACTGCCTTCTGCCACCATACCGCCAAGCCTGATTTGACGGTCAGTCGGAGCCTCACCGTTAACAATTTTACTGGGCTCATAAAAAAGATTCAGATTCTGTTGTAACGCATTAATGATGAAAAAGGCGGCTAAACTCGAACCTGCTACGATGATGAGCACGACGATAAGACGCTGCTTTCGAATTGGATGCATAATTAACCCGAATTAGATGGATTGTTTTAACTCATTTTTAGCATTAATTTCAATATTTTTCAATTGCTTACGATATTCCTTTAAAGGAGAAAGGAGACTCCAAGCCATGATTAAAAGCGATACGCCATACGATAACCATACATACGGTCCGTGACCGCCCATAGACCATAGTGCCTCAATGCTGTCAAAGTACATAAATATTTCCTCTACTACAATCACCAATCAATACTGAATGTTAGCTCGCTGAATCATCCAACTTGTTTTTCGAGAATGTTTAGCAATCTGTACTCGTAAATGAAGCATGACAGCAGCCAAACAAAAAAGGTAAAAAGCTGGTATCGCCAACATTAACGGCTGAAACATTTCTAATGCTATCGTTGACTGCTCCGTAAATTTGATGGAGGCAGGTTGGTGTAAACTGGACCACCAATCAACTGATTTATAAATGATGGGAATGTTCACAGTTCCTACTAACGACATAATAGCTGCCGCTCGTTGGCCACTAGCACTGCCATTAAATGCATCGTGAAGCGCAATAATGCCTAAATATAGAAAGAATAAAATTAACATTGAAGTTAACCGAGCATCCTGCCAGACCCAATAAGCCCCCCATGTTGGCTTACCCCAAAGGGCACCCGTAAAGAGAGCGATAAACGTAAGTGCTGCACCCACAGGAGCAATGGATCTAAGCGCCATGTCAGCCACTTTCATTCGCCAAATAATGGAG
>DDED01000018.1 GCA_002336035.1 Cellvibrionales bacterium UBA1963 | reverse complement strand
TAGAGGCAGAGTATATTATGTATGAGCGACACTTTGCTTTAAAAAAGAAGCCTTTTAGTTTGATTCCCGATCCGGAATTTCTTCATTTTTCAGCAAAACATAAAGTAGCCTACAGCTTACTTGAATATGGCCTGCATGAGCAGAGCGGTCTTACCGTTATTACCGGTGAGGTCGGCAGCGGAAAAACCACATTAATAAGGTACTTGCTAGCTGACATTGACCAAAGCCAATTAGCGATTGGATTAATTAATAATACTCATACTTCTTTCGGGGATCTCACTCAGTGGGTTGCATTGGCTTTTGATTTACCCCATGAAGGAAAAGACAAGGTCACGCTCTTTCGAAATGTACAAGAATATTTAATCGCTGAATGGGCCAAAGGTAAGCGTGCAGTATTGATTGTTGACGAAGCGCAGAACATGGATAAAGAAACGCTCGAAGAGTTACGCCTTTATACCAATATTAATGCGGATGGCGAGCAGTTTTTGCAAATTATATTAGTCGGGCAGCCCGAGTTAAGAGATTTATTGCAGGCGCCTGAATTAGCACAAATGGCTCAGAGGGTATCCGTTGAATACCATATTGAGCCTTTAAGTTGGCAAGACACGGCGAATTATATTCGCCATCGTTTAGTGACTGCTAGTGTTGAAGAGGCGGAAGATCAAGCCAACCATATCTTTGATTCAGTCGCGATGGCCGTCATTTTTTATTTCAGTGGCGGTGTGCCGAGACTCATTAATACGCTGTGTGATTTTGCATTAGTGCACGCTTATGCCATGGATCTTAAGGTGATTGATTATCACACGGCATTGGAAGTGGTTCGAGGACGGACCATCGGTGGTATTAATCGCTTTACGAATAATGAGCAGCAGCTATCCTTAGTCAGAGACAAGGTGATCAATGCTGTGGGCATCGATTTAGCCACTGTGTTAGATCAACAAGGTACTGATAATAATACAAGCACAGATAACTTGTTAAACAGTGATGATCTAGTTTTATAGATTTAATTTTACTAAAAATTAGGCGCATTAATATGAAGGTAGTAATGATTGGCGCAGGTTACGTGGGTCTGGTCTCTGGTGCGTGTTTTGCTGAGTTTGGGGCTGACGTCACTTGCGTCGATGTGGTCGAAGAAAAGATAACTGCGCTAGAAGCTGGTGAAATGCCCATTTATGAACCTGGCCTTGAGCAATTAGTTGCAAAAAATGTTGATGTCGGTCGGCTAAGGTTTTCAACACAGCTGGATGAGCATGTTCCCAATGCTGATATTATCTTTATTGCCGTGGGCACGCCAACGCGACGGGGTGATGGTCATGCTGATTTAAGCTATGTTTATGAGGCGGCAAAAAATATTGCTGAATGTTTATCGGGTTATACGGTAGTCGTCAATAAATCGACGGTGCCAGTGGGCACGGCAAGGCAAGTGTCGCGAATTATTAGTGAGCAGAATCCAACGGCTGAGTTCTCAGTTGCTTCTAATCCTGAGTTTTTACGAGAAGGCGCAGCGATAAGTGACTTTATGCACCCAGATCGCGTGGTGCTGGGTGTTGATGACGAGCGTTCAGAGCAATTATTAAGAGAGTTATACCGACCGATTAATTTAATCGAAGCGCCGATAGTAGTGACCAATTGGGAAAGTGCTGAATTAACAAAATATGCGGCTAATGCTTTTTTAGCGACGAAAATCAGTTTTATCAATGAAATTGCTAATTTATGTGAAGCGGTGGGCGCTGATGTGCACAGTGTGGCTAAAGGGATGGGACTTGATGGTCGCATTGGTAAAAAGTTCCTGCACCCAGGGCCTGGTTATGGCGGCTCATGCTTTCCCAAAGACACCTTAGCACTCATTAGAATCGCACAAGAAAATGATGTGCCTTCGCGTATTGTTGAGAGTGTGATCGAGGTCAATGCGGCGCAAAAAGCGCGTATGGTGAAAAAGATTCGCACAGCCTTGGGTGATGTGTCGGGTAAAGTCATTGCGGTTTTAGGGTTAACGTTTAAACCTGAAACTGACGATATGCGTGATTCGCCTTCGCTCTCGATAATTCCACCCTTGTTGGATAAAGGTGCAATTATTCGCGCCCATGACCCGCAAGGCATGGCAGAAGCCAAACAAGAGCTGCCTGATACAGTGCAATATGTCGATAATATTATATCGGCTGTTGCCGGTGCCGATGCCGTAGTGATGATGACTGAATGGAATGAATATCGGAGTCTGGATTTAAGTGAGCTAAAAAATCAAATGCGTGGCAATACTTTTATTGATCTTCGTAATATTTATGAGCGCAATGTCGTTGAAGAAGCTGGTTTTGATTACTCGGCAGTGGGACGATAATCGCTCATGAAGATATTGGTGACAGGCGCGGCAGGTTTTATTGGTTCAGCGCTCGCAATACGCTTACTCGAAGAGGGCCATGATGTCGTAGGTGCTGATAATTTTAATGATTACTACGATATCAACTTAAAAAACGCAAGAGTAGAGCGTGCTTTGGCTTATGATCATTTTAAAATTTTGCCAATTGATGTATGCGATAAGGCTGCCATAAGCCATTTATTTAAACAAGAGAAGTTTGATCGTGTGATGCACCTTGCAGCGCAAGCAGGTGTGCGTTATTCAATAGAGAATCCATCCGCTTATATTGATGCCAATATGCATGGGTTTCTGAATATGCTTGAGGCGTGTAGAGAGTACCCCGTCGAGCATCTGGTTTATGCATCAACTAGCTCAGTGTACGGTGCCAATAAGGCCATGCCATTTAAAGAGTCGGCAGGAACTAACCACCCCGTCAGTCT
>DDED01000035.1 GCA_002336035.1 Cellvibrionales bacterium UBA1963 | reverse complement strand
CACCCCTTCGCGCCGACGACGCTTGAGTGTTGCTGAAATAATACGATCGAGCTTGCGCGCTGTCATCTCATCGAGCGAGGCGCGTGAATCTGCGCCAGTACGACGACAGATTCGCTGTAAGTCCCAAAATACGGCGCCCGCAAAAAGACCCACAAAACGTCGCTCGATATAGTAACGATTTTTGCGTGCATCGTCATTGGTTTGACAGATAGGGTCGATTACTTCGACCATGCGCTCATTAATGCGTAACCGAATACTTTCTTTGTTACCGTTTAGCACCAAATCTTTAATAGTATTAACAATGCCGTCATAATCACCTAAGGCTGACAATAAAAACTCATCGGTTAATTCATCGGCTGCAACCTGCCGCGATTCAGGTATATCTTTACCGGGCAATAAATGCAAAGTTTGATCGAGAATAAACCGTAAACGGTCTTCAGTAGGTTGCAAAATATTCTTTGTTAGTAAGCGATCTGTCTTTCCAGCTGGTCGCATGATATGCATCATCACGCATTCAGGCTTTGAAGCAAAGTTTTCGCTTGACTGTGGATAACGTAAAAAAATATCGTCAACGTATTCTTCAACACCGCTTATATCATGATCAATGTTCATCGTAGCAGGGTGCTGAGCCAGCATCACTGGCTCAGGAAAAATACGCCCTGCTTTTTGGCGAAGACCGTCAACGTCTTGCTCAATATCGGCACAATATTGCTTAACGTCTTCCACTAATTCAGCAGCCACGTTCACCTGCTCGTCTGTCGCGTGATTAACCACTTGGCCATAATGACCGAGCACCAAACAACAAAATCTGGGATCAACTAATTGATAGGCAGTCGTACGCTGACGATTACCCAAACTTTTAATGGTTTGCTTTGCAATAATATCGGCGGTGGGTGTCACCAAGGGAACGAAACCTAACTGGCTTTGAATCCTGCGTAATTCATCTTCAAATAAAACCAATGCCTCGTCGAGATCGACCCCGAACATGCCGCAGACGTTGGTCTGCAAGTCTTTCACAATAAAGGGAATAGCACCGCCTGGAATTCCTAAGCTAACTAATTTTTTTAGCGTCGCCAAGGGAATGGCCGCGTCTTGTCGGCCTTGCGCACGCTGCCCAAAAACCTCAGCAAGATGCGCTTTTAGTGCAGCAATTGCCTTAGCATTGGTGGGTATAACGCCTTTTAGGTAGCAGATATTTTCAATATCGTGATGTGAAGCACCGCCCGCTAGCGGCTCAACAGCGACTTCAATACCACTAATGCCGGCCTCAATTGCGACCGTCTGAACACCCAATGCACGCGCTTCGTCGGTGCTGTGACAATGCAAATAAATGGGTAGACCCAGTGACTTGAGTGCCGGAATTAAATCTAACGCCAAAGCCGGTGTCAGTTGGCCACTCATGTCTTTAATGCATAATGAGTCCAAACCACCACCGGCCTGCTCGGCGATAGCAATTAATTTTTTGGCATAATTGACGTAATAAGAGCTGCTGTAGCATGCTGTACTGGAATCATTCGTTGGTTGAACATAGGACAAGGCGGCCTGCACATGCACGCGCTTTGCCAAGCCCGGTTGGCCTTTACTATTCGCGAGTGCATTAGCCGCAGCGGCCTGCCGATCTTTTTTCACCATGTATGAAATGGAGAAACGAAGATTTTCAGCATCATTTAAGGCATCAAAGTTCCGAATAATCAGGGTATTATTTTTTTCACTATCACCGCCAGCATCCACTAGCAGGTCAATACTTTGCTGCTGAACATCGGCAGCATAATGCTGAAAGCCTAATTGATTAGCACCGCGCATGAGTATCTGTAGAGGCAAGCGAGCGGCCTCAGCATTGATCACACACCTAGCATTCCTGAGAACTTGATAGGGATTAAATCCGTGCTCTAAGGCAATTTGATAGCTTTGGCCACCACCAATTTCTAAACTAGAAAAGCCCACGGCCAACGCTTGTTTGACCATCAGACTTAATTCAGCTTTATCAAAGGTCCAAACACCCGTTGATTGCATCATGTCGCGCAAAACCCAGCCAATGTTGACGGCCTTGCCTGCTTCACTGCTGACTGAAGCTTGGTCTTCTGTCGATGCCATCGGGTGATCTCCAAAAATATAAATTTAAGTTAATGTATGATACAGCATGTTAGCGGCGCTAAAAAGAAGATTTTATTCTGCCAAAGATAAGTCGACATCTGCCACAATGAAAACCTAAACCGTTGTTAGCATATTAATTAGACTGTCCGAGTTATTCTAGGTAATACAGCGATTGAACGAGCTTATGATAAAATACGTCCACTGTCTTATTGTACCTAATCACAGGCAAAGACACCCTTTATCGCCACCAGAGCGCACCTGCACGAAAGCAACACTTTCTCGTGCTCAAGTAGCGTCTCCTCAAGAAATGCATGCATCTAAGCTATTGTCTACTGGCTGTTTAAATGAAGCTTAGACACCTGAACAGATGTTTCACTTCTTCAGATTATCTTATATGAGCTTAAGATTTCTTTGAGTCAAGCTACTGGAATCTGCCATGGGCAATGAGGGGAGTGTAAGGTGATATAAAAAAGCCGCAGACTAGCTACGGCTCTTCGTTAAAGTATTTAGATTATTGTCTTCTTACTAAACCTAAACCTACTAATGCACTACCAAATAACCAAGCGGCTGCTGGAACGGGTACATAAGACATACCTGCTGCTACTGGGTCAAAATCAAGTACAGTTTGGTCGTTGTAAAGAGCGCCAGACAGGTTAGCTTTATACAGGTCAGCGTAAGTTAGATCAGCGGCAGACAGGTTAGCGTTGGTCAGGTCAGCGAAAGTCAGGTTAGCGTAAGACAGGTCAGCACTAACACAAGAAGTACCAGCCTCTATCGTACACCCATTAATAACTAATGCTTTTGCATTAAACGACAATAAAACAAACAAACACGCAATTGCTCTTAATAAACTTTTCAGATTACTTTTTATTTTAAGTTTAGTAGCTTTATCTGGGGAGATAGTCACTACCGTTTATTTTTTTATCAACTCTCGCCAACTTGCACTCGCTGCCCATGGACCCTGGAGGGATCACAACAGGTTCAAGCTGCAC
>DDED01000218.1 GCA_002336035.1 Cellvibrionales bacterium UBA1963 | reverse complement strand
ACGGTAGTTTTATAATTGGGTGTGATGGGGCACGTAGTAAGGTGCGAAAATCAGCCGGAATTGGTTATGACGGTTTTACTTATGACGAAAAATTTCTAGTCGTTAGCACTGACTTTGCATTTGAGAAGGTTTTCGATGACTTCTCCTACGTAAATTATATCTCGGACCCCAATGAGTGGTGCGTAGTGTTGCGAACAGAAAAAATATGGCGCGTATTATTTCCCACTTCACCAAAAAACAGAGATGATGAAAAACTTCTTTTGTCGGATAAATTTATAGAAGAAAGGTTACAGCATTTCTGCCCCTCGACGCATGCTTACCGTGTGCCTTATAGGACTTTATATTCGGTAAATCAACGAGTTGCGTCTACATATTTTCGAGGCCGAATGGCGCTGGTTGGTGATTCCTGTCACATAAATAATCCGCTTGGAGGGATGGGTATGAATGGTGGATTGCATGATGCCTTTAATCTAGCCAAACGCCTGATTGACATAGTGGTCAATGAAGCCTGCTTTGAGCAGGAGTTTATCGATTACGATCGTCAAAGACGTTGCCTTGCCATGCGATTTGTACAAGAGCACACGATTAACAATAAAAAATTAATGGAATCCACTCAATCCGATGTGCAAAAAGAACGTCAAAAATTTTTTATGCAGTCGGCCAATGATCCTGTCAGTGCCAAAAAATTTATGATGGAGCGCTCGATGATCGACTCATTACGCGAAAGCTTACAGTCTTAAAAATGGAGGTATGAGAATGCTATTCTCCAACCAAATTGATCTTTTAAAAAATCGAGATCGAGTTCAGAGAACTAACGGATATCAAGATAACTATATCGCCCATCGCGCGAAAATCGGTGTGATTTTACCTTCTACGAACACCGCTGTTGAGTACGACTGCCAAAAAATAATCCCGCGAGGCGTGAGCTGGCATTTTTCTCGCTTTATGATCAGCCAAGCAGATTTAAGTGACGACAAAAAGTTTATGGACTTTTTAGAAATGGTACGCCAAAACATTGGCGCATCCATAGATTCAGTCATGAGTTGTAAGCCAGATCACGTGATGATGGGGATGTCTGCGGAGACTTTTTGGGGAGGAATTAAGGGAAATGATGGCTTTGTGGAAAAAGTTCAACAAATAATCGGCATTGATACCGGCCTTACAACAGGTGCCAATGCAGTAACTGCAGCCCTTTCTGCGCTGGGTGTTAAAGGAAATTGTGGGCAGAAAATAGCGGTAATTACTCCCTATCAACCTATCGGTGACAAAAATGTTCGCTTGTTTTTTGAAGACTCAGGCTATGAGGTGGTTTCAGTTGAAGGGTTGAAATGCGAAAATGCTCACGATGCAATAGCACTGGTGCCCGAGCATAAGGTCATGGAACTCGTAATGAAAGTAAATAACGATAGTGTGAATGCTATTGTTCAGGTGGGCACCAATCTGTGTGCGTCAAATGTTTTCCCAACATTAGAAAAATTACTTCACAAACCCATAGTGCCAATTAATATAGCCACCATATGGCACGCCCTGCGCTCGTGCGGAATAAATGATCAATATGACAATAAAGGGCGCCTACTAGAAAACCACTAATAATTTTTCTTCACGCCCTTCGCATCGAAAGGCGAAGGCGAAGGCAAAATCAAATTCTATGACTTACGATCTATACCGCCTGTTCCCAAAAGAGCGTTCATATAATCGAGGTTTGCCAATACCCTATCCGGCATATCTGTGTGACCTTCAATTAATATATGCCTCAAGACAGCCTCTGCGCTAGGAACAAATGCATGGAGTAATGCTAGCGGGTACAACGCGATTTTATAGTTTAATAATTCCACTTCCGCACTCCCATGTAGAGGACTAATACCACCCTCAACCAAGTTATGTATCAAGGGAACACTGTCGCCAAATGTGACGCCAATCGCTTTCATTTGCTCTAAAGTCTCAAATCCCTCAATCAATAGGCCATCAGCACCCGCCTCAATATAGTGATGCGCCCTTGCTAGAACTTGATCGAAATTTTCAATGGCTAAAGCATCGCTCCTAGCAAAAATTAAGGTGCTATGCCGTCGTGAGTCGACCGCGGCTTTAATTTTAGCTACCATCTCCTCGGCCGGTATCACCTGTTTTCCTGTCATGTGACCACAACGTTTAGGAAAGACTTGATCTTCGATCTGTAACGCCGAAGCACCAGCCCGCTCAAATACTCGGACTGTGCGCCCAACATTTAAAATAGCACCAAAGCCGGTATCCATATCAACGATTAAAGGCAGATCGGAGCGATCTCGAACAGCGGCAATGATATCCGCAACCTCTGATGCCGTAGTGAGCCCCACATCGGGCCGTCCCAATCGTGAAAAAGAGATGCCAGCCCCTGAGATAAATGCGACTTCAAAGCCCGCTCTTTCAACTAAAACTGCTGATAAGCTATCAAAGACGCCTGGGGACTTGATCAGTTCAGATCCTTGAATCAGAGATATTAGTCTTTTGGTATGGTGCATCTAAGTTCCAATATATTATTTGCGTAGGGATAGCGGGCATAAAAATACATATCAGTTTATGACGCCCACAAGTTTTGGCGCAATCAGCTAGTATGACTACAGGGCGTACGGGAATGTCCGACTGATCGTGGGAAACTATGCCAGTGTTAATAAATTTCTAACTAGTCTTTTCACTTTTGTCCAATATTGATACATGAAATATTTTTGTCTTGTTTAAGCTTGTCCCACAGGAATATTCTTTTAATAGAGGGCAGTTGCAACTGACAACGCAATATGGACGCGCTAAATAATAATACTCGTCCCTCGATATGCGACATCAACCCGATGTCGCAACTGAATTGGGGTGAATCATGATGAAGGGTAAAAAAGACAAATATAATTCCATCAAGGCACTTCTATCAACAAAAACAGTGGGGGCTCTAGCACTATTAATGCCCTGTTTCCCTGCGATTTCTTATGCTCAAAATGTCGGAAACTTAGAAGAAATTGTGGTTACTGCACGAAAGAGAGAAGAGAGTCTGCTGGAAGTGCCATTAGCCATTACCGCGCTCACGTCGGCCGATATTGAAGCGAGAGGCATAAATGAATTTAAAGATATTATTGCCTTCACTCCAGGCTTTCATTTCGCAGAACATTCCGTGGGGAGAGCGGATCGGTCAAATCGGATCTTAGTCATTCGGGGTATGCATATCAGTCAAGAAAATGATCATCAACAAGCTGCTACGGTATTTGTCGATGGTGCTCCTACCCACGGCAGCGTCATAGCGGGCCTAGAGGATGCAGAGAGAATCGAGGTAGTAAGGGGCCCACAAAGCGCATATTTTGGCAGAGCTACACTGTCAGGAGCAGTTAATTTTATAACAAGAACACCTAGTCGCGAATTTGAAGGGAAAATAATTGGCGAATTTGGCAAATTCGGAACTAAGAACATCGGTGCATCTTTTGAAGGTCCTCTGGGAGAAAGCGTCGCCTATCGAATTGCGTTAAGTCATCAAGAGACCGATGGCCAGTACAAAGTAGCTAACAATCCAGCACTCACTCTGGGCGCAAGAGAGACCCAGAGTGTGGCGGCGACACTTTACTTCGAACCAAGCGACAGATTTAACGCTAAATTGCGCGTCCATCAGTGGGAGGATGACGATGGCCCCGGCGCGGCATTTGGTTATGGGGTAACCAATGGGGAAGAGCTATTTAATTGTTTATTACCCAATTCAACGTTGGCGGTAAGAAGCGGTGGCGGAAATTGGTTCTGTGGTGAGGCGCCCTTCCCGTCCGCTCAACATATTCAGTACGATGACGAGATGAGTCCCGGCAAGAACAATCTCCTCAACGGTATCGCAAGCCCCGGCCTCAGCATCGATACAATAACAGACAGTCCTTTTCTAGATGGCTTTGGTTTCGCTCGAGAAGCGGAGCAAATGAGTTTAATCATGAATTATGTGTTGGATAATGGGATCACAATATCGTCGATAACCGCCACCAGCGAAAATAAATGGATGGCACTCGATGATTTAGACAGACGAGCGACTGCCAGCATATCCGCCATGAAAGACGTGTCACTTCTCAATGGCAGAGACCTTGAAGACTTTAGCCAAGAAATTAGGGTGACCTCGAGCCAAGAGCAGCGGCTCAGATGGTTATTTGGGATCAGTAAATTTAAATTTGAAGGTAAGCGAACTAGCGGGTTCCACATCTTCAATTCAGTTCGATCTCTCAGCTTAGGCAACGTCTTTGATATTGAAACCACCGGCATCTTTGCCGCCGTTGAGTACGATATAACTGATGCCCTCACGATTAATCTCGAAGGCAGAAAGCAGAAAGACGAGGTAGAGGAAGCCAGATCTAGTGGTGATGAATTCGTGTCGGGCACGTTTAAGAGCACCACACCAAAATTTGTCGTCGACTATCGTTTCAACGATGAGATCACCTTATATGGTAGCTATGGCGAGGGAACTCGACCCGGCGGATTTAATGTCAATTTATTTAACCAGCCCCAAAGCGTTCTTACTGCTTTGGCTGATATCGGCCTGTACAAAGAAATAGAGGAAGAAGAACTCGATATGTACGAATTAGGGGTCAAAGCATCATTACTCGATGGTCAGGCTTGGTTACAGGCATCAATTTATCGCGGAGACTGGACTGCCCAGACTGCCGCCGGAACGTTTGTGGGCGATGTTTTTTATGGGGGAACAGCCACCGGTGGCGAAATAGAATTATCCGGATTCGAAGTAGAGGGAGCATGGGCCGTTTCTGATAACTTTATGCTGGAAGCCACCTATGGCCTCAACGACTCGGACATCAAAGTCCTCAAAGATTGTGCTGATTGCGGAGTATTGATGGGTACTCAGGACATATCTGGGATGGGCAAGCGAAAGCAAAGAAATCCGAAAGTTCAGGGGTCGCTCTCGGGAACACTCACTGGTGAAATGCAGGCTGGAATTGCCTGGTATCTGCGAGCCGACTATATTCACACGGGCAGCAGTTATGCGACTGATGCAAATATACTTGAGACCGGTGATAGCAATCGAATCAACATGCGTCTAGGTTTTGAGAGAGACAATTTCAAGGTTGAGCTTGTTGGAGAAAATTTGACCGACGACGAGACAGTTACCAACTACCAGTTCTTAATCGACTTTGCCTGGCTGCCACCGGGTGTCAACCGAGTGGCAACGGCTGGTCTTCCAGACAAAAGATACTTCGGAGTGAAGGCAACTTATAGTTTCTGATATTTAAATACTAATAGTTCGAACGTCGATATAACTGGTCTGCGCACCCCACCATTTAATAGGGTGGGCAGATCCAGCGTCGCACAGATTACTGAGAGCTATCCATTGCGAGTCAACTACAAAGAGTGCGCGGCTGAGTTAGCTACTTTAAAAACTAAACAATGATAACGCGGTCACCATTGGGGTGAATTGGCATGCAACCGTCCTTGGTGATCAGTGTTAAATCCTCTAAATGCGCAGAGCCCCCGATACCCGTGTGCAAGACTGGCATGTCCACACTGATAATCATATTTTCTTCGAGCACTAAATCATCTTTTTGCCAGTAGGCGCCAACGCCATCGCGACCCGGCTCATCTGTGTGGCACAGCCCTACGCTGTGGGGAGTCACTGCAACAGCAAGGTCATAACCAGCGCTCTTAATTGCACGTCTACCGATCTCTTTGATCTCAGAGTAACGCATACCAGGCTGCAGTTTTTCGCGCACGGCATCCCAACCGATTGCAATTGCATCAGTTGCGCGTTTCATGCTTTTTGTGGGTTCGCCGATAAAAATGGTTCGCCCATAGTCGCCTGTGTAATGCAACCCCTGACTCACCGCGTCAATTGCAAACCCTGAACCCTCTTTGAACTCCATATTGTGTATTTCCGACATGATAGTATCAATTTGCATGAACAACGGGGTGTTACCGTGCAGCGCACATTGGGAAAAAAAAGACGCCCTTAATTCATGGAGCGTAGCTCCAGAACGCAAGGAAGAGGCTGCAACGATCGCGGACTGTGCATTGGCTGTTGCAGCCAACTTCATCAGCTCTATTTCTCGCGCCGATTTGATCATGCGGATCCTACGTAAGGCATAGTCACCATCAACCGTAGTCGCGCCTAAATTAGCTGTTTTAATAATACGTTCGATAACCGGATCATCAATCCCAATTCGGCTCTTATCGAGTTTTAAGTCATAAATTGCTTTGACTAACGCAGTCTGAGCATTCCCACTCGGAGGGTTATTATCTAATGCTTGATTGAGTACCTTAAGACGATCCTTCTCAAAATCACGATCGATTTGTGGATCTTTACTGGTAAATACAAACGGAGGAAGTACCGCCCTCTCCACCGAATTATTATTTTGAGATTCAGCAGTTATTTTACCGCCCCAGCCTGTAAAAAGATTGACAGTAGAGTCCCACTGAAAGTCGCTGTCAGCAACGCTGTAGTAATAAATAAATTGATTTATTACTACACAGGATGGACGAGCCTTATCTCGGCTTAAGAGGGCAAATGAGCAAGGGGTATCCATTCGAATTGAAAGGTGGTCCAAATAACCGGTGAAATGATAGAAGTTCATTGGCCGAGTAACTATCAGCGCATCTAAGTTCTCCTCATCCATCACCTGATAGGCACGGGCGAGATCAAAAAGACGCCCCCCCTGCAAAATAGTACCGCTGTCGCTTTTTGGAGCCGCTTTATAGCTATTATTTTTAAACCCTAAAGATGACCCAGCAAGCGCGGTTATGCCTGCAGCGGCTAAAAACTGCCTTCTATCGAGCATGACTAAACCTCAATTTTCATAATATTAAACAACTACGACGATGTTATCACTCCCAACCCCCTAGTCTAGCTCTAGATAAGACTGGTCCGTTATTGAGATCTTATAACCTTGCCGCGTAACCCTTAAAACGGCGAACGTCATCGACATAACTTTACTCGGCATCATGCTTAATAAATAAATATTTGAGGGTCTAATCAGCGCGCTAATAGAGCTGAAAAGTTTACGGCAGTTTTATTTAACAATGGGAAGACAACGCGATTTAATTCGTCTTGGCTGACGGCTGGCTCGTGGTAGCGCAAGGTCAAAGCGCCATATACCTTGTCACCTGTGCGCACAGGGACAGCAATAGCAGATATATCGAATCGTGCGCGCTTACGTCTGCGCGTAGCATAACCTATTCTGGAGGCCTTCTCGATTAGAAGTCGAAACTCAGCCGATTGGCGCGCCGTTTGGTCACGATTGCAATTCACTTTGCTAAGCATCACTAAAATATTTTCACGCTCAATATCAGACATGAAAGCTAGGATACAAATACCGGAGGCAGATTCCAGTATTGGCATACGGTAACCAATTTTAAATTTTTCAACTGCCAGCGGACTTGATGCGTCAGTATTTTCGTGGATAATGACGTCCGCGCCCGATATGGCTGAAAAAGAAACGGGCCAAGATAGCGCTTTGGTTACCTCCTCCATCAAATCTCTACCTAAATTGGCCATGACTGCCTGATCAGTGAACCCGGAACTTAGTGTCCTTACTTTAACGGTCAATCGAAATATACCATCGGATGGATGCTGGTAGACATAACCTTTTTCGATCAAAGTCTCCAAAATTCGGTGCACAGTGGCACGAGGAACACTTAACTCTCGGGCTAAGATAACAGGCGTCGCGCCGCTAGACCGATTTAAAAAATCAAGTATATCTAATCCACGACTTAATGAACGAATCATATGAAGACCTTATTTATACAAAAGTAAATCCTTCTGGTTTGCCAACGTATTTAACATAGTATAAGTCGATTATAACCATAACTGATTTGCTGAGATAAAAGAGTAACTCAATTCACCGATCATTGGGAATCATATTTACTGACAGATCATTTCATCGCGGTTAACTTATAAAGCATACGTATACAGACCTTTAACGTTATTACTACACTCGGATATATTATAAAAAGAGAAGTGGTCCGGACAGGATAAATCAACAAAGTGCATTGTATTTCTATTAAGTATGATTATTCGGTATGATATGAAAGTAAGAAGCTCTGCACTAAACCGATCCAACACTCGCTAGTAAGAGATTGTTCACGAGATGCCTTCGACGATTAAACAACTTAGTATCATTGATGTAGATAAAACGTGTCGATTATGCCCAGTCGTTTAGGATCACCGAATAAGAACAAGAAATTCCTGTTAAACCGATTGCAGGACATGTGTGGCGATGACTTCCATCCAATAATGATGATGGC
>DDED01000038.1 GCA_002336035.1 Cellvibrionales bacterium UBA1963 | reverse complement strand
AAAAATCAAGCGCTTGGTCACCCAATGGAACCAATCGTTCTTTGCCGCCTTTGCCCAACACCCGAACGACCCCTTGACGCAAATTAATTGATGGCATCGTTAAACCAATTAACTCAGAAACTCTTAAACCACTCGCATACAGCAATTCAAGCATGGCTTTATCGCGCTGCTCAATAGCTATCGATAAATTAGGCGCATCCAATAGTGCTTCGACTTCGCGTTCAGTTAAAGTTTTAGGTAGAGAGCGGCCCAATTTAGGCGGCTCTAAACGCAAGGCAGGATCGCTAATTAAGAGCGACTCACGTAAGCAATAACGATAAAATCCACGCGTGCTAGAAACCATACGCGCCTGTGAACGAGGACTGCGATTAGCTTTTGCCAAGCTGGCCAAGTAACCGATTAAATCGGCATGCTCGGCAGCAAGCAAAGTGCTAGGTACCGTTAATAAATAGCTTGCTAACAGCGACAGATCACGCGCATAAGCATCGAGGGAATGCTGACTTAAACCTCGCTCCATCCATACAGCATCAATATAACGGTCTATGAGCACTTGATCGGCTTTAGCTATTTTTTTTCTTGCCATCAACAGTTACCTCAATAAAGTATTGTTTTGATCAAGCTCACACGACGCAATAGGCGTTGAAGATCAATTCATCTTAGTCGATATACCCTTCATTGCGTAATTTGCTATCCGATAAATACTCACGTCGCGCTAATGCTGTACCTAATATAACTAAAAATAATAGACCCAGCGTGGCAATCACTTTTAAGTAGATATCCCAAGCCATAAACTCCAGCCACATTTGTAAGATCGTGACTATGGCTGCCAATGCAAACATAACCAAACAACTGATATACGCTATTTTCATCCTTCTCTCCCCATCACAACGACATACGCCTCACGCTTAAAAAAAAGTAACATACGACGAATGTCTTTTTCCATCGTTTGCACCCGCCACCCTTGTTCAGCTTGAACATTCAAAAAATCACCAAACCGAACAGGGTCAACTTTTGAACCGCCGAGCAACAAAGAACCCAGCATGCCCTCTTGATAAATGACTACCTTATACTCCACATCCTCTCCTCATACACAACACGGCCATAAAAATGCTTATGCTAAACAACAAACGACTAATCACGCTTTCTATAATGATATTTTACGATTAGAGCGTCAACCTTAATAAACGCATTAAACACTATTTTTTTAGTCTTTTGATCACAATTGGCGCCTTGTGAATTGAATTTTATGCGACATTATGTCGCATTGTTTTTAATTCAGCAAAGTTTAAAGTACCCCCCTTTAAACGCATCGCTTTATAGGAGTTTTTTATGCCCTACTTACTTACTCGTGTACGTCAACCCGTACGCCTCTTACCACTCTTAGTGCTGGCATTGCTACTCAGCGATGCCAGCATGGCTAATACAATGCACAAATATGTTAGCCAACATGCGCCAATTGGTGTTATGGGCGATCACATGCACAAACAGGGTGAGTGGATGTTTTCTTACCGTCACATGACTATGACCATGGAAGATAATGTGCAAGGGAGAGACCGCATTTCAAAAAAAGATGTATTTGACTCAGGCTACATGGTTACACCGCTTGAAATGAAAACAACAATGGACATGTTGGGCGTTATGTATGCCCCTAGTGATCAATTAACCTTAATGCTGATGGTCAGCTACTTAAACAAAGACATGGACCTCGCCATGAAGAGCAATGGGACCGTTTTTAGCACCAATAGTTCGGGCTGGAGTGATACCAAAATATCAGCCTTGATCAGCCTATTTGAATCTCAGGACACTCAATTCCACCTTAACTTAGGGCTTAGTCTACCTACTGGCAGCATCACCCAATCAGACAATTTGCCCAACATGGGCAATAAACGCTTAGCGTATCCAATGCAACTGGGCAGTGGGACTTATGATTTGGAACCGGGTATCACGTACAACGGAAAATCGGACCACAGCAAATGGGGCAGCCAAATTAAAGGCGTTTTTCGGTTGGATGATAATAATCACGGCTATACATTAGGCAACCAGCTTTTCATTAGTTCTTGGGCGAGCTATCGAATTAACAATTGGCTAGCCACAGGAGTAAGGCTGACCTTCACCGACAGCGAAAAAATTGATGGGCAAGATGATAAAATCAACACTCTTATGCTGCCATCAGCTAAAGCAAAAAACTTTGGTGGAGAGCGGCTTGATTTCTCTGTAAGTATGACTTTATTAGGAAACAAACCTGAACAGAGTGGCCATCAAATCGGCATTGAATACACCACTACAATTGACCAGGACGCTAATGGTATTCAAATGGAAATGCAGGATATGCTTACCATTGGGTATCAATTTACCCTTTAATAAGAAGCCCTAACAGCAAAAAGCCAGCAATCAAATTAAATGACTTGCTGGCTTTTTATAGTCTTTATTTCTTCAAATATGTACCGTGTTGCCTATAAAAGAGGCGTCGCACTCAAATACATCAGCGCTATCGATCCGTCCAAAATAATCGGGGCAATGGACTCTTTTAAGGTGCTTCCATCAACCGCCATTGAATAAAATCGCGCCAAAGCAACCACTGACCACGCCATACCAATGGTTGTATAAACCATGGGGTCAGCGTAAATAAATGCAGCCGCCGCACTGCCTATATTTAAACCACCAAAGACACCTCGCACTTCGGATAACGCCATGTTATTCGTCATGTTGATGCCACAAGAGTCCATGATAATTTGTGGCTTAAAAAAACAAATCAAACCAATCAACATAACAATACCGCTGGCTATATTGGGCAAAAATGCAATTATCGCTTCCATCGTACACCTCTATTAATTAATTAGTTGGTTTTCCGATTAAGCCAACACATAATGGCTAATGAATATAAATTTTCCATTGCAATTCTAGCCGTGAACTGACTGTCGGGTCATTGCTATCTATTAATTATAAATATCTAGCCATAAAAAAAGCGACGCATGCGTCGCTTTTTTTATGTGGCTTTCTGGCATTAAGAAAGCTTTTCTTTGATCCGTGCAGCTTTTCCAGACAACTCTCGCAAATAGTAAAGCTTCGCTCTCCGGACATCGCCGCGACGCTTAACTTCGATGCTGTCAACTAATGCACTATAAGTCTGAAAGGCTCGCTCAACGCCGACACCGTGTGAGATTTTTCGAACAGTGAACGCAGAACTAATACCTCGATTTCGCTTGGCAATAACCACGCCCTCAAAAGCCTGTAAACGCTCTCGCTCACCGTCTTTTACTTTGACCTGAACCACGACAGTATCACCCGGAGAGAAATCAGGAATCGATTTTGCTGAAGTTTGCTCGGCGTCAATTTCCTGAATCAATTTATTTCTGTTACTCATAGTTTACTCCTAATGACATTGTTCCGTTTAGCTACGGACAATGAATAAATATTCTAAAATAATCTTTAACTTGGTATCAATCTTACTCATCTAACAATGCGAGTTCTTCATGACTCAACTGCAATTGCATAAATAAATCAGGTCTGCGTTCTCGGGTCCTTAGTAACGACTGTTTAAGCCGCCAACGCCTTATTGCCTCATGGTCTCCACTCAATAATACGCCTGGGACCTGATGGCCAGCTACTTTTTCTGGCCTTGAATAATGCGGACAATCCAACAAAGGACGGCTCGCAAAAGAATCTTGGTTAGCCGACTCATTGTCACCTAAAGCACCAGGCAATTGCCTAATCATTGCGTCAAGTAATACCATTGCAGCAAGCTCACCACCGCTAATTACATAATCACCTAGTGATAATTCCTCGTCAACTTCGGCGTCGATTAAACGCTCATCTATTCCTTCGTAACGACCACAAAGAACAATTAAACTGTCCTGTTGTGCGAGTTCATTTATTCTCTTTTGATTTATCGGTTTGCCCTGCGGCGACATATAAATCACTTTAGGTGCGGCTTTATTCACCAGATCCATACTGGATTTTGCTGCACCTATTGCCTTACTTAACGGCGGTACGGTCATCACCATACCTGGACCACCACCGTAGGGGCGATCGTCAACACTTTGATGCCGGTCTTCAGCAAAATCCCTAGGATTAACGGTCTCTAAAGATAACAAGCCTTGCGCAATAGCGCGGGCGGTTATCCCAGAGGCAGACAGGGCCTTAAACATATCTGGGAACAGCGTTATAACATTGACTTGCATAACGCGGCCTCTCTTCCAATCAACGATTTACTCGTCAATTTGCCAATCAACCAGCATTGTACCTGCCTCGATATCGGTTGACATGACAACGTCACCGGGCAAATAAGGAATTAATATTTCCTGAGCGCTATTGACGGCTGACTTATGGTTCGACTTGATCACCAATACGTCATTGGCCCCAGTCTCTAACAAATAATCTATTTTCCCTAGTAAAATCGGTGGCTTGCCTTGCTTATTGTGTAAATAAACTGACAAACCTTGCAACTGATGCCAATAATATTCCCCATCGCCTAAGGAGGGCATTTGCTCAATCGCTATTTTAATCTGCCAGCGAGTATACTCTTTGGCCTTATCTCGATCATCAACCGACTCAATATGGATAATTAGGCCATCACCGTGCCGTTTGGCTGCATCAATGTTGACCGTTTGCAGTTGGCCATCTTTTTCAAGCCAAAAACGATCATACGATAATAAATTCTCTATCGGGTCAGTATAGGAGTAAACCTTCAACCAACCTTTTATTCCAAAAACAGCGCTAATTTTTCCCACTGTGACTAAGTTCTGCTCTAACATAATAAGCTACTCAACCAGTTAATGAGGCCAATTAGGATTAGCGTACCGAAATAACGCTGATCAAAACTCATTTAATCGAACTAAGCGGCTGCTTTTGCTTGCTTTGCTAATGCTGAAACGCGATCAGATAACTGAGCACCTAATCCGACCCAATGATCGATTCTGTCAAGCTGAATACGAAGACGCTCTTCTTGACCCCGTGCGATCGGATTAAAAAAACCAATTTGCTCTATAAAACGGCCATCTCTTGCTCTGCGGCTATCCGCAACAACAACATGATAAAAAGGACGCTTCTTAGACCCGCCTCTTGATAATCGAATAGTTACCATTTTTTGCTTCCCAATAATG
>DDED01000056.1 GCA_002336035.1 Cellvibrionales bacterium UBA1963 | reverse complement strand
AAAAAACCGAATATATGATCGATATCGATCAACAACGGCTGCAACCAATACCTTACCGATCACTCCACCAATACCACTTATCGAAACTACACTTGCAGCCTGCTGCATATTAAGCCCTAAACTCATCAAATGCGGTGGATAACAAATGCTGATCACTAACGCAGCATTAAAAACGATCGCAATACCCAAACCCACGATCCAAAATACAGGTCTCTTATAAAAATCATTAATCGACGAATCGGCGACGGTCGGATTACCATCGTCAATTGCGTCTACGCTGAGTACTTTTGATACTTTTGGTATCGCAAAAAAAATTATAACTATTACAACTGCAAAAATGGTTATGCTCATTTCTGCTAAGACCTCACGCCACGTCGCATCCTGTAAAAGATAAGCCACCCAGTTGGGAAGTATTAGAGTAGCCAAGCTTGCCCCCATTGCAGAAATAGCTAAAGCCCGACCGGAACTCTCGCGATAAAGCTTAATTAAAAAAGCATTAATCACTATCGGGCCACAAAATGACATGCCCACCACAAACACAGCGAACCAAACCGCCAAGATGACAATCGAGTCCGACGCCGATATGGTATAAAGAGCAACGGTGGATAAAGAAATACCAAACATCATTAACTGACGAGCAGCAAGCCTATCGGCTAAACGGCCAATAATAGGGCCAACAAAAGCAGGGACTAAAATAAGTAAAACCGGTGCCGACGTCACTAACCCCTGACTCACTGAAAATTCAGTAGCAATGGGCTTGATAAAAAAACCAAATATCCCCATAAAACCAAGGGAAAATGCAAGGCAAATTAACGCCCCAAGAGCAGGCACCCAAAAACGAACCTTTTGTAGCCAATCATTTTGCATAGTCAATCCCAATAGTGAAGATCACGGAATTCAGGTCGTTAAGACCAGTGTTACTCACTCCAAGGCCATTGATCAAAACAAGGTAATTCAGGGTCAACCGTATGATAAGAATGACGATCTTGGCATTGAAGCGCCATGTTAGGACCGCCATACAACGAGGTGTCATCCATGGTGCCGACTTTGATCGACACGACGCCAGGACTCATATCACTGGCGGCATAAATATGCGTCCCGCAACTTGGGCAAAACGCTCTATACGAAGGACTGTCGCTGTGCTTATTAACACTCTTTTTAGCGTCACCTTGTGAATAACTAAACCCATCTGCCGGCATTCCAACCAATAAAGCAGCCATACCGCCAGAAAAAATTTGGCAGTACTCACAGTGACAAAGTGCTTTGAATAAAACAGTACCCGATGCTTTATAGCGTAACTCGCCGCAATAACAGCCGCCAGTAAAAGTAAGACTTTCATTATCCGTCATAAATATTTTCTCCTTAACTTATGTTTTATTAGCCAGGAAAACATTAACAAGATTTTGAGTCATGACCCAAAAAACTAGTTGTTGACTAACTAAAAGTAACCGAGGCCTCACCGAAACCTTCTATGATCAAGTGCATCCTATCACCTGCGACCACAGGCTCTAAAGGGACCAATGAGCCAGATAAAATAACTTCACCTGCCTTAAAAGGAATATCATATTGACCTAATGTGTTCGCTAGCCAAGCGACCGCCGTGAGTGGGTTTCCCTGCACTGCAGAACCCATGCCTTGGGAAATAAGCCGGTCATTTTTATAGACTTTCATTGATAAATTAGGTAAGTCGAAATCACTAGGAGAGCGCTCTTGGTCACCCAACACGAAGACGCCACATGAGGCATTATCAGCAACGGTATCTTGGATTTTAATCTTCCAATCATCAATGCGTGAGTCAACTATTTCGAAACAAGGGATAATTGATTCAGTCGCATTCAACACATCTTGTTCAGTAATACCAGGCCCAACCAAATCATGTTTTAGGCGAAAGCCTATCTCACCTTCGGCTCTTGGCTGTATCATGGTATCAGATATCGAAACAGTTGCTCCGTTAGGGTACTGCATCACATCGGTTAAAAAGCCAAAATCAGGCTGAAAAACACCAAGCATTTCTTGCACTGCAGCGCTGGTGACACCAATTTTTTTACCCACCACCACTTCGCCATCAGCCAAGCGCTTTTCTAACATGCGCAATGAAATATAATAAGCATCATCAATTGTAATATCATCAATACGATCAGTCAGCGGTGCTAATGTCATTTGTTTACGCAATGCTTCATAAAGCTCGTCACCGCACAAATCTTGTTGCTCTTTATTCATAGTCAATCGCTTTTTTTTAGTTAGTTAAACGTATCAAGGCACTAATGCTCAATGAAATCTTCCAGTGTTCTATTGAAGAAATCGGCATGCTCCACCATCACCCAGTGACCACAATTAGACACTAAAATCACTTTAATATCTTTAATCGCCTTGGCTAAAATATTTATTCCCGTTTCTGGCATTATTTTTTCATTAAGCCCCCACATTACCATGACAGGCATTTTCAGTTCAGATAAACGCGCAGACATATTAGGCACTTGCATGGTCGCAACGGCTTGAGAGTTTTGTTGTTGAAAAACATGCCAGCGCTCGTCAATTAATTGCTCATCAACAAAATCTTGATTATGCACCAAGGCTTGGCTGAGAAATCGCTGTAGGTTCTCACGGCTGGGCTTGCCTGCAAAGGTGTCAAAAAATATTTTCATGCCCGGCATAGCGCCATAAGCCGATTGTTCTTCAATGCCACCAGGAGCCATCAATAATAATTTAGAAACCAAATTCGGTTCAGCCAAAGCCATATGCAGTGCAATAGCGCCGCCCAATGAATTGCCCACTAAAGCAATTTTCTCAACGTTTAAATGCGACAATAACTGACGAACATTTTCAGCGAAAAAGGCCAAAGGGTAATCAACATTATCTGGCTTGTCAGAATATCCGTAGCCAATCAGATCAGGAACAATCACTCGAAAGCCTGCTTGAGAAAAATACGGGTAATTAAACTTGAAATTACTGTGACCACTTGCTCCAGCACCACTGCCATGAAGAAATACGAGTACGGGCCCTTCTCCATGATCAAGGTAATGAATGGTTTGGCCGTTTGCTAACGTAGCATAAGCCCCTTCCGGTGGCTTAGTGGTGGTTTCGCTCATAATTAATACTCCAAATGTCGGTGTTCGCTACCAAAAGGCTTACCTTTTGGATGACTGATGCCTTGTGTGTTCTCTATTTCGGGGCACCGTGCATACAATTCAATTATATCCTGTGATTTGGCATCGGTAGACCCTCTTGGTCAATTACATTCACTTAACCATTGGAATACAATACGGTCACATTGACGTAAAATATATTTATATTACCTTTGAACGTACCTCACAAGCAGGGAAACATACCATGTCACAAAATGCATCAACCGTCACCTGGGACAAAAGTGTCGATATTTTAGTTGTCGGCTCAGGCAATGGCGCCCTCACAACTGCATTATGCAGTCACGAAATGGGCGTCAAGGACGTGCTTGTCATCGAGAAGGAAGACAAGTTCGGCGGCTCCAGCTCTATTTCAGGGGGCGGCGTCTGGATCCCCTGCAACCGCTATGCCTTAGAAGCCGGGACAGAAGACTCGATTACCGATGCAAAGAGCTATTTATCCAGCGTGATACCTTCCGGCACCGTCCCAGAAGACTTAATCGATGTCTATTTGGCCGAAGGACCAAATATGGTTGACTTTCTGCATGATCATACGCGAGTCCGCTATGAGTCTCTGGCCCACTACCCTGACTATTATTCTGATGCACCAGGCTCTCGCGGCGGTCATCGTTCGATGGAACCGGCCAAGTTTAACTTATCTGATTTAGGTGAAGACTGGAAACAACTGCGCAATACCCACCATATGATGTGGCTTTTTAATCGTGTGGCTTACAATCAAGTTGAAGCCGGCACGCTTGCGGCACGCGCTCCTGGTTGGATCAAGCTCGCTATCAAACTGGTGTTGCAATACATTAGTGATGTTCCATGGTTGTTTAAATCGCCACGGTCGAGGAAAGTTGCCTGCGGTATGGCCGGCGTGGGTCGTTTACGACTTTCAATGATCGATCGCGACATCCCGCTGTGGCTAAACAGTGAGTTGAAAGAGTTAGTCAGCGATGAGAATGGAAAAGTGGTGGGGGCTGTGATAATACGCGATGGTAAAACGCTCAATATCGAAGCGCGTAAAGGCGTGGTATTAGCCTGCGGTGGCTTTGAACATAACCAAGCAATGCGCGAGCAATACTTACCTCAACCCACAAATAGTCAATGGAGTGCAGGTCATTTTGGCAATACGGGTGACGGTATCAAGGCGGCCGAGAAGGTCGGAGCCGAATTAGAAATGATGGACGGAGCTTGGTGGTGTGCAACAATTAAAGTGCCCGCTGAAGAACGACCTCGACTTAGCATTATGGAAAAATCAATGCCAGGTAATGTCTTGGTCAACCCTGCGGGTAAACGGATTGCCAATGAGTCTGAAAACTACATGGCATATCAAACAAACTGGCACAACTCACACAGTAATGATAAGCCATCTACGCCTGCCTACATGGTATTTGACAGTCGGTTTCGTAATTCCTATTTAGTTGGCCCTATCGTTGGAAACTTAATGCCTGACTGGGTGTTACCAAAAAAATGGTTCGATGAAGACTTTTTATACAAAGCTGACACGTTGGAAGAGCTGGCTCAGCAAACAGGCATTAATATCGAAGGACTGAAAGAAACCGTTGCCAATATGAACAGTTACGCCAAAACAGGTGTCGATGAGGAATTTGGGCGAGGCTCTTATGAGTACGATCGCTATTATGGCGATCAATCGATCACACCTAATCCTTGTTTAGCCGCAATTGAACAAGCACCCTTTTATGCGATGAAACAAGATCCAGGCGACTTTGGCACCCATGGTGGTGTTGCCTTTAATCAACATGCACAAGTACTTAAGTCAGACGGCAATCCCATTGAAGGGCTTTACGCTTGCGGTAATACGGCTCGCGCATTACTGCCCAATTACCCAGGCCCCGGTGCAACATTGGGACCGGCCATGACGTTTGGTTACTTGGCGGCAAAACACTTAGCTGGGCAGCACACACAAGACTAGCAGCTGACTAAATCTAAAAATAAATCGAGAAAAACCATTATGGATATCGGATTCTGTTTACCTTACATGAAAAATGGCTTAAGCCGTGAATTAGTCAAAGAATGGTGTATCCGCGCGGATCAAGGTCCTTTTTCTACCTTAAGTTGCGGAGAGCGGGTGACAGGACCTCAAGAAGTCATGGACATGCGAGTGACACTTGCTTTTGCTGCAGCAATTACAGAACGGGTTAAAATCATGCCCTCTCTTTATGTTTTGCCTATGCATTCGGCGGCGATGGCTGCTCAAGAGATTTCAACGATTGATCGTTTATCTAACGGGCGAGCCCAAGTATGTGTTGGCATTGGAGGGCGGGAAAAAGATTATCAAACTGTCGGCGCTTCCTTCAAATATCGTCACCAAAAAATGGATGATCAAATCGCCGAAATGAAAAGTATTTGGCAGGGCAATCCCGTTATTGAAGGCGCCGATCCGGTTGGTATGCGCCCTTACCAAGACGGCGGCCCTCCTATTCTTGCTGGTGTTATGGGCCCGAAAGCGATGGCTAGAGCCGCGCAATGGGCCGATGGCGTCTATGCATGGTCCATGAGCGGCAGTGCGGATGAAATTCAACGTATTTATGCAATGGCTGACGCGGAATGGGAAAAAGCAGGCCGTACCACTGCGCCGAGAAAAGTTGCTGGTTTCTGGTACTGTCGAAGCACCGACAATCCTGAGCAGGCGCTTAAAAGCTATATTAAGGAGTACGTGACAGGCTCGACCGGTGAAAAAATTGCTGGTTTAGTGGCCGAAAGTGCTTTTATGCATACGGATGAAGCTATCAAGAAAGGCATCGCTGACATGGAAGCACTGGGGTCTGACGAGTTATTGTTAGTGCCCTGCACCGCTGAGATTAACGAATTAGATGCCATTGAAAAAATACTGGCCGAATAATCTAATACTCACGTTTGAGCGAAAGTAATAGGCAATACTTTCACTCAAACGCCAACCCCCACACCTCTTCGAGCAATAGCACAACACCGCACCTACTCTCACCTACTCTCACCTACTCTCAACTACTCTCAACTACTCTCAACTACTCTCAACTACTCTCACCTATCCTCACCTACTCTCAGTATG
>DDED01000180.1:8771-11355 GCA_002336035.1 Cellvibrionales bacterium UBA1963 | reverse complement strand
CCTTGGCCGCCTAAAATCAACGCAGTCTTGTCTAAACGGTGGCTCTCTTCAATATACGCCATGAACGTCTCTGGCACCGCTGGCATGTATCCATCAGCTATTTTTGCGGCTCGCTTTGCGGCGGCATCCGAACTTCCACCTAAAATAATTCTTGGCCCACCGGATTGCACAGGAACGGGAGTAATCTTAACTTGTCGACCATGGTAATCAAAAGGTTCGCCTGTCCATGCCTGACGCAATGCGCGGATGCTGTCCTCAACGATTGACGGTCGTTTTTTTAAAGAAACATCAAACATGTCAAATTCACTGGGAATATAGCCCGCAGCCATCACCAGATCTACGCGCCCATCACTAATTATATCCAGCACTGCGATATCTTCTGCTAACCGTAAAGGGTCATGAAAAGGCAGTATTATGACTGACGTGACGAGACGCATTTTATCTGTCACTGATGCCATTGCGCTGAGGGTTATTAACGGTGAGGGACAATAACCGTCGTCGGTGCCGTGATGCTCGCAAACCATGGTCGTCCCTATGCCTTGCTTCTCACCCCACTGGACTTGCTCCATTGCGCACTGATAAAGATCAGCGTGAGAAACAGGGCTAAACGGCGCTCTGCGAAAGTCATACTTTAAAAAAATACGATTAACCATTAGCCCCGACCTCGTTAATTTATGCCTTTTATTTTACCATCATAAAGACCCACAATAGGTCGCTTAAAAAACAAGGTTTGTAGTGCAAGACACTGAGTTCGCATAAAAACAGGCCACGTCATACTAATCAAGAGCATGGTGCGCAGCTATATACGCAAAGGTCATTGCCGAGCCAATTGTCGCTCCAGCGCCAGGATAGGTGTCTCCCATCACGGCTGCGGTGGTGTTGCCACTGCCGTACAAGCCTTCTATCACCTCACCGCCCCCGTCACATACACGGCCAAATTCATCACAGACAATGCCACCCTTTGTGTCTAAGTCACCGGCTTCAATTTTAAATGCATAAAAAGGGCCTTTTTCAATGGGGCCCAGACTGGGATTGGGCAGTACTTTAGCATCAGCGTAATAGCGATCATGCAGACTGGCGCCTCGACCAAAGTCAGGGTCAATCCCTTTTAAAGCATTAGCATTAAATTGAGTCACTGTCTCCGATAACTGAACCTTATCAATAGCAAGCTTTTCAGCTAATTGCTGCAACGTTTCAGCCTTGGTCAAGAGACCCGTGTCAAAATATCCGCTGGGGATATTATCATCCGATTCTAACTTGGAGGGCTTTATATGGCCGATAACGTATTTGCTGCGATAAGTAGCGTCAAAAATCAAATAACATGGGATGGCTTTTTCACCACGCTGTTCAGATAAATATTGCTCTTTAACAACATCTTCATAGGGCTGAGCCTCATTGGTAAAGCGCTTGCCAATTCGATTGACCATAATGGAACCGGGCATCGCTTTCCCTGCGATCAGAGAAATCGTTTTTCCATCAGGCATCGTGTAAGAAGGCGACCACCAAGCACTTGCCATGAAATCGACGGCCGCACCGACTGACTGCCCCAAACGAATACCGTCGCCATTTGAATCAGGCGAAGCAGCCGTCCATTGGGTTGATGTTGGTTTAGGATGGTACTGCTCACGCATTTCAAGATTGCTGGCAAAGCCACCGGTCGCCAATAGAACCCCTTTTCGGGCTCTGATCGATATCATCTGACCCTTTTTATTTATGACCGCACCGATGATTTTACCGTCCTCTTTAATTAACTCGACCACGGGAGATTCAAGCCATAAAGGGATATTTCGATCCATTAACGTTTTTCTTAACCGCGCGATCAAGGCTTCACCACACGCAATACGATCGTCGGATAAGCCCTTCAGGCGTGAAGGAATATCCAGCCAATAACGCAACATCAATTTTGCGCCAATTAAATAAGAGCGCAGATTCATTTTCATTAACGAAGAACTTTCGACGACGGTCATTGAAAAGGGCATGCCCAGGCCCTCAAAGGGTCCTCGACGCAAGTACGGTGCTTCTTCACCTAACTGGCGCAATGTGAATGCGCCGGGACACATAGATCGACCACCGTGCTTAGCGCCCGAATGCTCCTCATAATAGTCCATATACGCCGGTAAAGGCGTGTAAGTAACCCGGCTGTGCTGATGCATAAACTGGAGCATGTCATCGGCTTTGTCTGCAAAAGCGCGCAAGCGTTCATCTTTGACGCTATCACCGATTAAACTACTGAGATACTGGTAGCCCTCTTCTTTTGAGTCATCAATGCCTACCGAGGATTGCAAATGATGGCCTGGTATCCAAGCGACGCCTCCTGAATGGGCCGTTGTTCCTCCGTAAACGGACGCGCTTTCCACCACTAAAACTTCTGCACCTAATTCATGAGCAACCACCGCACCGGTCAGACCACCGACACCCGTGCCTGCCACCAACCAGTCAACTTCTTGATTAAATTCCCTTGTCACAAACTACCACCTTTAATTCAATTTCATTCTATACATTATTGCAGATACATAGGCCTAGCGAACCATTGTAAACTTAACATTCGTTTATACGACGGAAACAGTTCAAACAGTTCAAACAG
>DDED01000180.1:0-8435 GCA_002336035.1 Cellvibrionales bacterium UBA1963 | reverse complement strand
AACAGTTCAAACAGTTCAAACAGTCTTCAATTTTATGTTTGGGAATAAATGGGTGATTTGTTCGAGAGATAGCGCATTCATAATGGCCATATTCCGCTCTGGAATAGCATCAATATCGGGGTAGTTAGCAACTGCCCAGCTGACACTGCGCTCACGAAGAATGTGCACGATAGGGTAAGGAGAGCGATTAGTGAAATTAGTCGCCGCTTCTGACGCGGTTCCAAGAAACTGATACCCGGGATGAAAACTGGCTAACTGAAACACACCCGACCAATTATTGCTCGATAAAAACTGATTCGCTAATGACATAAAGTCATTAAAATCGAGAAAATCTGGCAAAAAACTGGGTAAAATGAGCAAACTTGTCTCTAACATCAGAGTATCTGACGCGGCAAGATGATCGAACTCTCGTCCCAAGGCCTCAAGAACAACCTCTATCGACGCCGTTTCTAGCACAACAATGCGGTGACGATTGTCCACCACTGGTTGCTCCGCAAATGGACATAAACCAAGTCCAATCACGACATTGTCGAGCCACTGCTGCACATGCTCAGTGATTTGTTCTGGGGTAATCATTTGCTAGTCTCAAACTGAATAATTTCATGGGTAAAAATTATAAACTGCGCCTTAAAATGATGAGTCTCGAAACATTGAGCATGGAAATCAAAATTAACGCCGAAATATGAACTTATATATGGCTAAATATTAATTCAGATCAACAACTTGCAATATTAAAATACGGAATAACTTTATTTGGCCAACTCGTGAATCTAGTGCCCAGTGAAATTCGTAAAAAAATACAAGCCACTCAATTATATCGGATAAACTCTACCCATGACTAAAAGAAATCCCAGAATCTGTATTATCGGCGCGGGCATGTCGGGCATGTTAATGGCCATCAAATTAATGAAAGCCGGCCACACTAACTTTAAAATATACGAGCGGGCCTCATCAGTCGGCGGCACTTGGCGTGAAAATCGCTACCCAGGCGTGGCTTGTGACGTGGCCTCGTTTGCTTACTGCTATCCGTTTGAGCCAAACCCGAACTGGAGCAGGCGCTTTTCTGGCGGCCCTGAAATCTATGAATATTTCAAAAAAACAGCCGTTAAGTACGGTTTGATTGATTATATTCAATTTAATACCGAAGTACTTAAGGCTGAATTTAAAGATCAACGCTGGCACATCGAAGCAACACAAAACCTTACAAGCAACGAAGGCAGCAGCAGCAGCGTTAAAAGCATTCTTGAAGGGCAACAAGATTCTTCTGAGTTAGAAATGTCTGAAACCGAAGTATTTGATATTTTTGTTGCCGCAACAGGGCCATTAAACAAGCGTAAATACCCAGCAATCGAAGGCCTAGAAAGTTTTGCGGGCGAGCGTTTTCATACCGCCGATTGGAATGATGAATACGACTTAAGTGATAAACGCATCGGCGTCATCGGAACAGGGTCTTCGTCCGTTCAAATGCTAAGCCCCCTAGCCCACACCAGTCGACAGGTAAATCTGTTTCAACGCACGGCTCAGTGGGTTATGCACACCGAAAATGTTGAATATTCGTCTCTCGATCGGCTTCTTAAAAGGAAGATCCCCTTTCTGGGCTATATGACTCGGCGATTCTACGATGTCATTGGCGAATTGTTTGGCCAAGCGGCATTAAAAGACGGTTGGCAGCGTCGTTACATTGACAAAGCCACATTAGAAAATTTAAGTTCGGTCAAAGATCCTGAACTGCGTAAAAAGCTCACTCCGGACCACAAAGCCATGTGCAAACGCATGATCGTATCGGACACTTACTACCCGGCAATACAACGCGATAATGTCAATGTTATCACTGACAATATATTACGCATTGAACCGACGGGTGTGGTCGTCGATGACGGCAGTGAATCAGGCCAACTGGTAGAGGTTGACACACTTATCACCGCTACAGGGTTTTACCCGAATGCCTGGGGAGTCGATACGATTATCGGCGAAAATGGAGCCACGATAACCGACCGCTGGGATGCAGGGGTCCGAACGTATCGCTCAATCACAATGCCTGGTTTCCCCAATTTTTTCATGATGATCGGCCCCAATAGCCCCATCACGAATCTATCCCTAATAGACATTGCCGAAATTGGTGCCGATTATGTTATTCAGTGCGTCGACAAGTTTGTAGCCGGCGAGCTTACGACGCTGGCCCCTAAAGAGGACGTGACGCAAGAATTCACTGAATCGCTTACTAATGCATTTAGCGGAACGCGCTGGGTGAGCGGCTGTAACAGCTGGTACCTTGAGGTTGACGGTATTCCTGTCACTTGGCCTTGGGCGCCATCACGATTTAGAAACGAGCTAAAAACTCTCAATCTTAACGACTATGACGTGTTACAACCTCAGTAATTGATCAATGGTTAGCATACATTTTTGCGACTAGCGCGTATCATGACCTCACACTATTTTGCAGTTTAAGGCCATGAGTCGAAGCAAAGATTATCTCACTATAAGCCCCACTTCTAGCCGTCAGCTATTCATCGATACTGAGGGGGGGCTTCGGTCTTCACGATTTGATGATATTTATTATAATCCAGGACAAGGTGCCGAAGAATCTCAACACGTTTTTTTATCCGGCAATGCACTCCCAGCGCGCTGGCTAGATCGTAATACGGACCTTACTGAAAAACCCCAATTTGTCATTGCAGAAACTGGCTTTGGTAGCGGCCTTAATTTTTTAGCCTGCTGGCAATTATGGCGTGAGTGTCATTCTCAGCCAACCGCTGAACAACCAACTCGCACACTATATTTTTATAGTTCCGAACGTTTCCCGTTGACAGTTGCCGCGCTGAAAAAAAGTATCTGCCACTACAATCCGTTTCCAGATTTGGCGGCAGAATTACTCGATCGGTATCCCGACGCTATTGGCGGTGATTACCTTATTGAGTTAGACACGGATACACCATTCCCAGTCGTTTTAGTCTTATTATATGGCGACAGTAACGAGGCATTTAACCGCTTGGAATATTACCCACGTTCATCCAGTGACGGTCGTTCAACCCACTGCTCAGGCCTAATCGTAGACGCTTGGTTTTTAGACGGTTATGCGCCAGCAAAAAATCCTCAACTGTGGCAGGACTCAATCTTCTCTTTAATGGCAAAGCACAGCGCAATAGAAACCACTGTGGCAACCTTTACTGTAGCAAGAACAGTGAGAGATGGACTCAATAATCACGGATTTAGCGTCAAAAAAATACCTGGATTTGGTCGCAAGCGCGAAATGCTGACCGGTACTTTTATGGGCATCGACAGTAAAAAATCGATGCCAAAACCGCTGTCGGTAAAACCAAACAGCGACCTATCGAATTGCTTCTACCCATCAACGCATCAACGATTTAAAGCGCATCGGCGTCGCCGGCGAGCAATTATTATCGGTGCAGGCATCGCTGGTTGCTGCACCGCTTATCAATTAGCAAAGCGCGGCTGGGAGGTGCACTTACTGGATCGTCATGCTGAAGTCGCCAGTGCAGCATCGGGTAACCCTCGAGCCGTGCTCTATGCGCGCACGGCCAAACAACGCTCTGCAATGGCCGACTTTCATGAGGCCGCTCTGCATTATGCTCAACAATTTTACTCGCAGTTAGGCGATAAACAGCTCATTCGTGGCCTCAACGGCATGCTTAAACTCGGCGAGTCTCTTCCCGATGAATTACTTCATGCGGATCAAGAGTTAGCTTCTCGACGGAATGTCACGTCAGATCAAGCCAGTGATCTCAGCGGCATAGCCACACGTGAAGGTGGCATCTATTACCCTCGCGCCGGATGGTTGGCACCAAAAGAAATTTGTCTGGCACTCAGCTCCTCGAAGGGAATTACCTTTACGGGTAGCACGCGCATTGATCGCCTAGAAAGAACAAGTGATGGCTGGCGAACCCTTGATGAACAAGGACTTAGCTTTGACAGTGAGATTATTGTTATTGCTGGCGGGCAATTAAGTCATCAATTTGAACAGACCGCATGGTTGCCTATCCGATTTATGCGTGGACAAACCACCGATCTGCCGAGCACACCAGAAAGTCAGAAACTTAAGCTAGCATTATGCCAACAAGGCTACTCAACCCCTGCCGACAATGGCTACCATTCAATCGGTTCAAGTTACTCAAAAGGGACTGAATCACACTTATCGCGCAAAGATCATGATGATAATATAAATAAGCTGCTCGCCTGCCTAGCAAATAATAGTGAATGGCATCGTCAGCTAACAAATTCCATTGAATCAACAGAACCTCTCAAAGGACGTGTCGGATTTCGCTGCGTTATGCCCGATTACTTACCCATCGTTGGGCCCATTGCAGACAGTAATGATTTTCTTAATCGTTTTAAATGCTTGCAAAAAGACGCAAAAAAAACACCAACCCAACGAGCGGTCTATCATTCTGGACTTTTTATTAATAGTGGGTTTGGCTCTCATGGTTATACCACGGCGCCTTTAGCTGCAAGAATATTAGCCGCTCAATTGGATAACGCACCGATTCCAATCGGTGATAAAATCATGCATGCAATTGCTCCTAATCGATTTTTAATAAGGCAACTGATTCGAGGTTAAGGCAATAATGGCTTTTTCTGAAGCATACCGACAATCCCTATTTTTCGCCCTTTGGTCAATCAAACGAAGCCACCAAGATTGGCGCTCCTTTTTTATTTTTGTTATTCACCTATTGTTTACCGTCACGGCTCATGCAGTGACTTCTGCAGTATTGCCACTCGATTGCAGTGCGATAATATTCTCTGCTGAAACAAAAGATCTGCCTTATCGAATTACCGACAGTTATCCCCATCGGGCCCATGCTTTTACTCAAGGCCTAGTTTATGAAAAAGGCCATCTATATGAGTCTACCGGACAACTCGGCGAGTCAAGTGTTGCGAAAATACGCTTAAAAGATGGCAAAGTCATTCAGCATAAGGCCATCGATAACACGCTCTTTGGCGAAGGCTTAGCCATTTGGCAAGACCAACTGATTCAACTGACATGGACATCTGGGCAGGTTTTACGCCACAAGAAAACGGATCTAAGCCTAATCAGCCAACAATCTATCGACACCGAAGGCTGGGGACTCACGCACAATGGCCAGCATTTAATAAATACTGACGGCAGTGCAAAGATTTACTACCGTGACCCAATAAGTTTGGCGCTGGTTAAAACCGTTACTGCCACCTACCTTAACCGCCCGATTAAGAAACTTAATGAACTCGAGTGGGTCGATCAATGCCTTCTTGCTAACATCTGGCAAACACCCTATATAGCTGTTATACAACCTGATAGTGGCAAGGTTCTTGGGCTCATTGATCTGAGTGTCATTATAAAAAAGGAGCAACAGCAATCCTCTGCCGGCGTTGCAAATGGGATCGCTGTCATGCCCAGTCAGCAATCGCTATTAATCACGGGGAAATACTGGCGGCGCGTATATCAACTGCAGTTCATCGATAAGGATTAAATCGTCTCAGCAAAAAATACCACAAAAGCATAAAACGGGTTAAAATACGGAACATTAACGAGTGAGCACCCACAAAACTAATGAATGAGCTGCCGGCCTGCCCTAGTTGCAAATCGAGCTACACCTATATTGATCAAGCGCTGTACATTTGTCCTGAATGCGGACAAGAATGGACGGCCACAAGCCAAGAAAATGATTCTAAAGATGCTACAATTAACGATGTTAATGGCAAGCCTTTAGCTGATGGTGATTCGGTGACCGTGATTAAAGATCTAAAAGTTAAGGGTACATCAAAAGTCATCAAGGTCGGAACCAAAGTTAAAAATATTCGGCTTGCTCATGGCGACCATGATATAGATTGTAAGGTTGATGGAATCGGCGCCATAAAATTAAAATCAATCTTTACTAAGAAAGTTTAAGCATTGCCGAGCAGAGTAATAACAGAGCAAAAAAACAGAGCTTATTTAACGTTAAACTAAGACAGCAGAAAAACTAACTATGAATGCTAAAATCGAAAATTTTCATTTAATTAAAACTACACGCATAGACTCACTGAATATACAGTATGAGGAATATCAACACCTTCGTACCGGCGCAAAACACATTCATTTAGCCTCAGATAATGATGAAAATGTTTTTATGGTCGCCTTGCGCACGGTGCCGACAGATTCAACTGGCGTAGCGCATATACTCGAACATACGAGCCTGTGTGGCAGCAAACGCTACCCCGTTAGAGATCCGTTTTTTATGATGATCCGCCGTTCATTAAATACGTTTATGAATGCATTTACCAGCTCAGACTGGACCGCCTATCCATTCGCCAGCAAAAATAAAAAAGACTTTAATAATTTAATGCAAGTCTATTTAGACGCTGTCTTCTTTGCTAGGCTCGACCCTTTAGATTTTTCACAAGAGGGTCATCGGCTTGAGTTTGAAGAGCCCCAAAACTCAGATAGCGATCTGGTGTTTAAAGGCGTGGTCTTTAATGAAATGAAAGGCGCAATGAGCTCTATTTCATCACAGTTGTGGCAGGCCGTTGGTGAAGCGCTGTTTCCTGATACCACATACAGCGTAAACAGTGGTGGTGAGCCTGAAAACATTACTGACTTAAGTTATGAACAACTGCAGTCATTTTATCAAACACATTACCACCCAGATAATGCAACGTTTATTACTTTTGGAGATATTCCTGCTAAACAGCATCAATCAGTATTTGAAGAACTTGCCTTGCAGCATTTTAGCCCGATAAATGAAACCATCGAGGTTCCATTGCAAGAAAAATTTAGCCAAGTGATACGAACCGAAAAACAGTTTGCGCTTCCCGAAGAAGAAATTACCAATGAAAAAAATCATCTTATAATGGCATGGGTGTTGGGCGATATTCGAGACCCACTTGAACTAATGAGTACACATTTGCTTGCCTCAGTATTACTGGAGAATAGCGCTTCAGAATTACGGCTCGCGTTAGAGACCACTGCACTGGGTTCAGCACCTTCACCGTTGTGTGGAATGGACGACACAGGCTTAGAAATGGTCTTTGTTTGCGGCATTGAAGGTGCACGATCAGAGAGTCTTGATGACTTCGAAGCGCTTGTAACTGGCACATTAACAAATGTAATTGAAACTGGCGTTGAACAACACCGTCTCACCGCTCTGCTCGACCAGCTAGAATTACAACAGCGTGAAATTGGTGGTAGTAGCTACCCATATGGATTACAAATTATGCTGTCCTGCTTGCCCACAGCGATTCATCGGGGGGATGCGGCAGCGGCATTAGATATCGATCCTATTTTGGCCAAACTTCGCCGCTCAATTGAAAACCCCGATTTTATTAAAGAACTCATCCAACGATTATTACTGAATAATCAACACCGGGTTAGTCTAGTCATGTCACCTGACGGCAAGCTCAATCAAAGCAAGATCGACCAAGAAAAAGCGAAGCTTAAAGCGATTAAAGACACGCTGAGTGACTCACAAAAACAGGATATTATTGATACAGCTGAAGCATTAAAACGACGGCAAAACGATATTGACGACCCAGAGTTACTGCCCAAGGTAGGCCTTGATGATATTCCTGCCGTATCTGAGTCGCCAATCTTTATTACACAAAACGCAAATAAAGCTCATACCACGTCTTATTCACAAGCAACCAATGGGCTTTGCTACCAAGACGTCATTGTGCCTCTGCCTGCGTTAAACCCACGTCAAAATTATTTACGATCGATACATAATTATGTCATGACCGATCTTGGTGTCGGCGAACGTGATTACCTTAGCACGCAGAATTGGCAAACAGCCGTCTGTGGAGGCATTTCATGCCACACTAGTTTTTACAGCGCGCGCGACAATGTGCAATGTATCAATGGACATTTCATTCTTAGCTCAAAGGGCCTTAACTGCCATACTGATGCGATCAGTGAGCTCCTTGAAGAAACACATAAGCACGTTCGTTTTGATGAAGAACAGCGAATTAGAGAATTGATCGCGCAATCCCGAGCTCGCTCAGAGCAGTCGGTCACGGGAAGCGGACATTCGCTTGCCATGTCAATTGCAACGCAAAATTTTAGTCCCTTAGCTAAAATGAATCATCAAAACGGCGGTATTGAGGGCATAAAGAGCCTGAAAGCATTGGACGATAGTCTCAACGAGGCTTCGACATTAAGCAACTTTTGTTTAGAATTAGCCGATGTTCATCAACGAATGATTAGCAACCATAGTGAATTTCTAGTGATTGGTGACGATCAGGTCAATCTCCAAACCAGCAACAAAATTGAGCAGCTGTGGCAACCGCAAGACGAGCAATCTGTGAGTGAGTTCAGCCTCAAAGAAAATCGCAATCATACCCGTGAGCTATGGCTGTGCAATAGCCAAGTAAACTTCTGCGCTAAGGCTTATCAAACCGTTGAAAGTGCGCATCCCGATGCCGCAGCATTAACCGTTCTTGGTGGTGTGCTTCGCAATGGTTTCTTG
>DDED01000007.1:10634-10776 GCA_002336035.1 Cellvibrionales bacterium UBA1963 | reverse complement strand
TAATAAAAACCTTATTTATTCTGAGCCTTATCATCACAGGAAACCGTTTCATGCAAAGACCTAGCGGCCGCAGCAATGCAGAATTACGTCCCGTTTCATTTATTCGTGGAGCCACGAAACACGCTGAAGGTTCGGTGATAGC
>DDED01000007.1:10089-10304 GCA_002336035.1 Cellvibrionales bacterium UBA1963 | reverse complement strand
GAATTTGGCGATACCCGTGTGCTTTGCACTGCGTCCGTCAGCAAAGGAGTACCTCGATTCATGAAGGGAGAAGGTCGTGGCTGGATAACTGCTGAGTACGGCATGCTACCTCGCTCAACCCATGACCGAATGAATCGTGAAGCCTCGCGTGGCAAACAAGGCGGCCGAACTCTTGAAATTCAGCGACTAATTGGCCGCTCTTTGCGATCCGCTGT
>DDED01000007.1:9491-9755 GCA_002336035.1 Cellvibrionales bacterium UBA1963 | reverse complement strand
AACTTAGAGGCCATGGGAGAATTCACCATTACCGTCGACTGCGATGTGCTGCAAGCTGATGGCGGTACTCGCACAGCATCAATCACTGGCGCCTGCGTTGCACTGATTGATGCCTTCCAATTTATGCAAGACAAAGGCTGGATTGAGGCATCGCCTATGCAGTCAATGGTGGCGGCAGTATCGGTGGGTATTTATCAAGGGGAAGCGGTGCTTGACCTTGATTATCCTGAGGATTCAAATGCTGAAACTGATATGAATGTGGTG